>JBGMQN010000075.1:19574-27434 GCA_048054495.1 Anaerolineales bacterium | reverse complement strand
GGGGTCGGAGTCCCTTCGAGCTCTCCTAGCACTTCAAAGTCACCGGCCAGCGTGGCCATAACGGCGGTCCGGATTTGTTCTGGTGACTGCGTCTCATCGCCACCAGAGCCCGCAAGCTGAGTGGAGAGCGCCTCGATCGTTCCGGCCAGCGCCGTTAGCTGCGGCCCGCTCATGTCTTCCGGAGACAAACCGCTGCCCTCTGCCGGATTGGCCGCGCCGTCCAGCATTTCCATCAACCCTGATGCCGCAACCGGGCAAGCCAGCGCCAGCAGCAAGAGCACTGCAGCTGCGGCCGCCACACGACGCAGGCGACTGCCCTTCTTCTTCTTCGGCGACTCGGGTTCGTGGACCACGATACTGGCCGCGATCGAGGAAGGCGGCACTTCGATATTCGGAGCTGGATTGTTGAAGGGGTCCTGCGCATGAGCCAGCGCGGCCTGAAATGCAGCGTTCATCTCACCCATTGAGCCAAATCGCTCGGCAGGGTTCTTGGCAGTCGCCTTGAGGATGACCCGCTCAATGGCTTCCGGTACGTTGGGACTCCTGAGGCGGGCCAGCGGAATGGGCTCGTTGATCTGTTTGAGCATCACGGCCATGGGAGTCTCTGCCTGGAATGGCAACTCGCCCGTGCAGAGCTGGAACAGAATGACCCCCAGAGAGTATTGATCGGAGGCCGCGCTGACCTTTTCGCCGCGCGCCTGCTCAGGCGACATGTAGGCCGGCGTGCCCAGCAGCGCCGATCCGGTCAGGCTAACGGATGCGTCGTGGATGCGCGCCAGGCCGAAGTCGGCCAGCAGCGCATTCCCCTTTTCGTCGAGCAAGACGTTCGAGGGTTTCACATCCCGGTGGATAACGCCCTGCTCATGAGCGAACTCCAGCGCGCTGCCCAGTTGATCCACGAGCATGCCGCCTTCGGAAGGCGTCAGTGGTCCCAGCCTTAGCTTGTCTGCCAGGCTTCCGACTTCGAGGAGCGGCATCACGAGGTAGGCATAGCCCGCGTCTTGCCCAAAGTCCACGATCGGAACGATATGGGGGTGCTTCAAGCGCATCACGACTTCGGCCTCGCGCTGGAAGCGCTTGGTGAACTGGGAGTCCTGCGCCATCACCGGCGACATGACCTTTACGGCCACCTCCCAGCCTGTTTCTGCGTCAGCTGCCTTAAATACCGAGGCCATACCGCCCTGACCGATCTGCTCGATCAGGCGGTATTTGCCGAGCACCTCCACTGGCAGCTTGGCTTCAGCCATGGTCTACATACCTAGCGCTCTCTCTAATTAGTGACCTAACCCTCCGGTGCGAAATAACCGCGCACGTGGGCCTCCATGACCTGAAGTCTGGAGCCCACGCGATTCTGCTGGGAAGGCGCCCGGTACGTTAGCGGTGCAACAAGAAGCTGGCGATGACCAGCCCGTTGTAAATGGACACGTCGTGCGAGTTGACCTCCCATGGCCCGCCCTCGAGCGCTTCCATAGCGGGTCCCAGGTCCTTCTCGATCTCCGCCATGACCCGGCGTATTTCTGGCGCCTGATCGGTCATGGTTTCGAGTAGGCCTGGCATCTTCAGGCGGTGGGTCAACACGAGCATCCGATACCCGGGCTGGCCGTTCGACACAGCGATTGTTGCCGGCGCCGAAACGGTTGTTTCTTGATGCATATGCCCTGTGGATTTCAGTGTAGCGGGCTTTGGAAAGCGACGACCTTACGCTATGCTTACAGCGGTCAGGCCAGCCCAGACCCCGTTTGAATCCCAGCTTTCAACCACAATTGACCCACCCGTCTGGATGCGATACGATCCGCAGCGTCATGTCGCAACCACCTGCAATTCGCTCAGAAGCGCTGGCACGCGCCTACAAGATCGGCGGGCGCACGAAGGACGAGCAGAAAGAGCCCGTGGCGTATAGGATCGATAACGAGGGTCGAGTGCAGATTTATGTTCCTTGACTGGCTGCTGGCGTCACTACCGCTGGCCACGATCCTGGTGCTGCTGGTGGGCTTCCGCTGGGGCGCCGATAAGGCTGGGCCAGCGGGTTGGTTTGTGGCCGTCCTCCTGGCGGCTTTTTATTTTGGAGCAGGGATAGAAGTCCTCGCCGCGGCGCAGGTGAAGTCGCTGTTGCTCACCCTCGACGTACTTCTCATCATTTGGGGAGCGTTCTTGCTCTACCGCGTGACCGACGAAGCCGGCGCAATTGAGGTCATCGGCGAGACGCTCCCCAGCCTCATCAAGGACCGGGGCATGCAGGCGCTGTTGATCGGCTGGCCCTTTGCCTCTTTCCTGCAGGGCGTCGGAGGCTTTGGCGTGCCGACGGCCGTCACGGCGCCGCTGCTCATCGGCCTTGGCTATGCACCGTTAACGGCGGTGATCGTGCCCTCCATAGGTCAGGCCTGGTCAGTGACCTTTGGGTCGCTGGGTTCCTCATTTCAGGCCTTGATGGTTGCCTCTGGCCTCGGGTGGGAGCAGTTGGCGGCGGCTTCAGCGATATTGCTCGGGCTTCTCGGATTTGGTTCCGGAATCGGGGCCGAACATGCCGCTCACGGTTGGCGCGCTGTGCGTCGGTTGGCAGTTGTGATCCTCATACTGGGAACCGTGATGGGAGTGACCCAGTATCTGCTGGCCACAAACGGACTATGGAACCTTGCCGGATTCGGCGCAGGACTGGCGGGAATGGTCGTTGGATACTTCTTGGCCCGCGAAGGCCGGCCCTCTAGGTCGCTGCTCTTAGCGATGTCTGCCTACATAGCACTCATCGCAATTACGGTCGTAGTTCAGCTGATCCCGTTTGTTCGGGAAGCGCTGGGAGGTCCGGAGATTCGACTTGTGTTCCCGGAGTTGAGCACTGCGCGTGGATACACAACCCCGGGAGGACCAGGACGGGTGATACCGATCTTCACCCACGCCGGTGCTCTGCTGTTCTACGCCGCCATCGTCGCCTACCTCATCCATCGCCGTGCGGGACAGTATCGGCCCGGTGCGGCCAGAAGAATCCTGGCGGGTACCATCACGCGCGTGATCCCTTCCAGTCTGGGAATTGCGGCCCTGGTTTCGATGGCGGTCGTCATGGGACACGCCGGTATGACGGAAGCGTTGGCCCAGGGGCTGGCGCGCGCATTTGCAGGTATCTACCCCGCCCTTGCGCCGTGGATTGGGGGACTTGGGGCCTTCATGACCGGATCGAACACCAATTCGAACGTGGTCTTTGGCGAACTCCAGCTGCGCACCGCTCAGCTTCTCGGGTACAGTGCTCCGCTGTTACTCGCGGCACAGACCGCGGGTGCGGCCATCTTTTCGGTGCTGGCACCCTCGAAAATTGTAGTGGGAGCCAGCACGGCCGGCATGGGAGGAAAGGAAGGGATCATCCTGCGACGCTTAATTCCCTACTGCGGCGTATTGTTGGTCGCGCTGAGCTTAGTCGTGTGGCTGGTAGCACAATAATGAGTCGCAAACTGACGCTTCAAGCCATCGCGTTTGGGCTCATCATGCTTCCTTCCATCGCGCTCTACTGGGCGGAAGTCGAGTGGCTTGTCTGGGGCCTCATGGCTCTGATTACGGCGGGTATGGTTATCGGGCTGCGTAGGTCTTAGTCGAGGAAAAAACATGAAACTCAATGGTGAAGTGACTATTCAGGCGGATCGTCAGAAGGTATGGGAGTTCCTCACCGATGCGGAATCGGTCAGTCAGTGTGCTCCAGGATTAGAGTCGATGGTGATCATCGAGCCCGACAAGCAGTTCGAGGCAGTCGTCGCGGTTGGATTCGGGACCATCAAGGTGCGATTCGTGACGAACGTGCGCTGGGTTGAGCTGGATCCACCCAATACAGCGAAGATGACCGCCCACGGGACCGCACCCGGTAGCGCGGCGGACGTCAATGGGGAAATGCGACTCGAGGACACGCCCGGCGGTGGGACCCGCATGACCTGGTCCGCCGACGTCGTAGTGTCAGGCACCATCACCAGTCTTGCATCACGCATGATGGGAAGCGTCAGCAAGAAGATTGCGAACAACTTTTTCGACTGTGTAAGGGGAGTTCTCGAAGCCTAGATCCCGAGGATGTGGGTGATGACCGTACTGCCAGCACCCCCGACGCTTTGCATCATGCCGATCTTGGCCCCCTGCACTTGATTCTTGCCCGCTCTCCCTGTTAGCTGCAGAACAATTTCAGATGCCTGATAGAGGGCTGTGGCTCCGATCGGGTGGCCTCTCGCCTTCAATCCCCCCATGGTGGTGATTGGGATATCTCCACGCAGTGCAATCCGTTTCTCCTCCGCCAGACGCCAGCCCTGACCCTGATCAGCGAATCCGGCGGCTTCCAGCAGCATGCAGGCCATGATGCTGAACGCATCGTGCACCTCAAAGAAATCAATGTCTTCTCGATGGACATTCGCCTGTCGATAGGCCTTTACGGCGCTCTGCTGGGCTGCCTCCAACCAGAGAGGATTTGGTCGGTCACCAACCCGAAAACGGTCCGTTGCCACACTGCTGGAGAGGATGCGCACCGGATGTGGGCTGTGGGCGCGAGCCTCTTCCGCTGGTGACAGCACTACCGCCGCTGCGCCGTCGCAAATCGGCGAGCAATCGAGCAGCCGCAAGGGATCATGCACCATGCGCGATTTCATTACAGTGCGGGGCTTCACACTCATGTCCTTGAAGAGTGCGTTGGGGTTGTTGCGTGCGTTGTGGTGCGCAGTAACCGGGAAATTTACGAAACCATCTTCCGGTACGTCGTACCGATTCCGGTAAAGGCGCATCAGATCGGCATTCTTGCTGATGAGTGTGGCGCCGTCCGCCACCTCCTTGGCGTCCAGTGCCTTGGATATCGCGGGGGTGGCCAGACCCTCGCTCATCTTTTCGACCCCCACAACTACCGCCAGGTCTGCTTCCCCACTTCCCACCGCCAGAAATCCCATGCGAAGGGCAGCCGATCCGCTCGCCGTAGCGGCTTGGACCTGAAGCGCCTCAATTCCAGCCAGTCCGGCTTCATCCGCAATGAGCGCCGCGATGTGCTTCTGGCCTTGTAGCTCGTCGCCGAGCATGTTGCTGGCGAATAGAGCATCAACGCGCTCGACGCCGGCCATTTCCATAGCGCCGCGCACGACCTGCGATCCCAGCTGTCGCAGGCCCAGCTGCGTGGCTGCTTGGACAGGTATCTGGCTGGTGCCTACGATACTTACAGGGCGCATGCGGATCTCAATTCCCCTGTAGCAGCCTCACTGTGCATCACGAATTCTTGCCAAGAGTCGATCAAATGACGCCCGCCTCACGCAAGGCCTGGATTTCCACCGAATCGAAGCTCAGCAGCTCCGACAGAATCTGGTCGGTATGCTGCCCCAAGGTCGGCGGCGGATAGCGCACTTCACTTGGTGCGGTCGGAATATTCAGTGGCGAGCGCAGAAGCGGCACGCTGCCTTCGGTGGGGTGTGGTACTTCCATGACCAGCTCTCGAGCGAGAACCTGGGGATCTGATAGCACAGCATCCATAGTGTTTATCGGACCTGCCGGCAGCCCAATGCTCTCACAGAGCTGGATCCAGTGCTCAACAGAACGAGTAGAGAACAACTCGTTCAAAAGCCTCACCAGCTCGGATCTATTCTGCAGGCGGGCGGGGTTGGTGGCGAAGCGCTCGTCCGCTACCCACGCCTCGCGATCGACAGCCTCGCAGAATTTTGCCCACTGAATGTCGTTTCCGGCCGCAAAGGCGAAGTAATCGTCCTGCGCCTTAAAGACCTCATAAGGCACGATATTAGGGTGTGCGTTGCCAAAGCGGCGCGGTGGGTCGCCGGAAACGAGATAATTGCTCACAACATATGACATCAAGGCCACCTGGCAGTCCAGCAACGAGATATCGATCCGCTGGCCGGCCCCGGTGCGCTCGCGTGCGTACAGGGAAGCAAGCACCGCATTGCAGGCGTACATTCCACTGGCCAGATCTGCTATGGCGATACCGGCACGGAAGGGTTCGCCATCCTCCGGTCCGGTGACGCTCATGAATCCCCCCAATGCCTGGATAATGAAGTCGTATCCGGGACGATCGCGGTAGGGCCCCGTGTATCCGTAGCCGGTAACCGTGCAGTAGATGAGGTCTGGCTTTAGTTCTTTTAGCTGCTCGTAATCAAGTCCCCATTTCTTGAGTGTGCCCATTCGGAAGTTCTCGATCAGGACATCGGCCTCTTGGATCAGCTTTTTCAGGATTACGCGCCCGCGTTTTGATTTCAAATTGAGGGTCAGGCTGCGCTTATTGCGATTTGCGGCGAGAAAGTAGGACGATTCGCCCCCGGCAGTAAAGGGAGGCCCCCACTGTCTTGTGTCGTCGCCGCGGCCTGGAACCTCCACCTTGATAACGTCCGCGCCGAGATCGCCCAGCAGCATCGTGCAGTAGGGCCCGGCCAGGATGCGGGTCAAATCCACGACGCGCACACCATCGAGCAGTTTGTCGGAAGGTTCAGAGGAGCTGATCATGCGAGGGCGCGTGGAATTATAGTACGTGCACAACTGAGGCGGACGAGATGGTGTTGTACAATGCGTACCCTTCAGACCCGGCAATGAAACCACCCCCATTCAAGTACATCGCGGCCGAATCTGTGGAGCATAGCCTCGAGCAGATGGAAGAGCATGGAGACGAGGCCAAGCTGCTGGCCGGCGGCCAAAGCCTCATTCCCGCCATGAATTTCCGCGTGCTTCAACCCTCCGTACTCATCGACCTGAACCGTATCGAGGACCTGGAATACATACAGCTTGCCGACGACGGCGCGCTCGTTGTCGGTGCCATGACACGCCAACGTGACTTAGAGAAGAGCCAGGACGCGGAACGTGCAGCGCCGCTGCTCTACGAGGCCATGCCGCACATCGCTCATCCTCAGATCCGCACTCGCGGCACGATCGGCGGAAGCCTTGCCCATGCCGATCCGGCCGCTGAGCTTCCGGCGATCGCGATTGCCGCCGGCGCTAGCATGAAGGCCAGAGGACCGAAAGGAGATCGCTGGATCGAGGCGAAGGATTTCTTCGAAGGGATGTTCTCAACCGCCCTCGGACTGGATGAGATGCTGGTGGAAGTGACCTTCCCTGCCAAGACGCCGCAAACCGGGTGGAGCTTCGAGGAGACCTCCCGGCGCAGGGGAGACTACGCAATGATGGGCGTGGCGGTCGAGGTAATGGTGGACGACGAAGGGGCTTGCAAGGAAGCGCGTCTGGTCTACTTGAATGCCGGTGATGGGCCGATCGAAGCTGAAAATGCGGCGGCCATGCTCCGTGGAGAGCGGCCTACGCAGGAGCTCATCGCGGCTGCGGCGGCAGAGGCGGCGGACCACGAGATCGATCCAATGGGCAATGTACACGCCTCGATTGACTTCCAGCGCCACCTGGCCAGGGTGCTGACCGAGCGCGCGCTCCTGAAGGCCTTTGCTCGTGGGGGGAATTCGAAAACGTGATGGAAACTCACGCGGTCGCTTTTACGATCAACGGCCAGACCCATACGGGCGAAGTCGAGCCGCGCATTCTGCTCAGCGACTACCTGCGTCACGAACTCGGACTCACCGGGACCCATGTGGGCTGCGAACACGGCGTATGCGGGGCATGCACCGTGCTCTTGGACGGCCAGCCCGTGCGTTCGTGTTTGATGTTTGCCGTACAGGCAGATGGCCACGAGCTTTCTACTGTTGAAGGGCTTGCGGGCAGCGCCGATGACCTGCATCCTCTGCAGCAGGCCTTTTGGGAGGCGCACGGCTTGCAATGCGGCTTCTGCACCCCTGGCTTCCTCATGACCTTATTGCCGTTCTTGGCGGACAATCCACAGCCGACGGAAAGGGAGATCCGTGAAGCAATATCCGGGAACCTGTGTCGCTGCACGGGCTATCAAAACATCGTGCAGGC
>JBGMQN010000075.1:11604-19474 GCA_048054495.1 Anaerolineales bacterium | reverse complement strand
AAGCAATATCCGGGAACCTGTGTCGCTGCACGGGCTATCAAAACATCGTGCAGGCCGCGCTTCTGGCGGCCGAAGGGATGCAGGAGTGAATGCGTCGGATCGTGCGGCGACCTCGATTCCAGAGGTCCTGCACCTGCTCCAGCAAGAGCCGGGCGCCTATTTCGAGCAGCTAGAAGCCAATTTCGAAGAGCGAGAATCTCAAGTTCAAGCATTTCTGCCCGAAGAGCAGCGCTTCGCTCGGTTGTGGGCGGAGTATGAGGCACTGGAAAAGCGCTATGCAGATCGACAGGATCGCCCGCCATTGTTTGGGCTCCCTGTAGGAGTCAAAGACATCTTTCATGTGGACGGGTTCGAGACTCATGCCGGGAGCCGGCTTCCCGCAGACCGTGTGGGTGGGCAGCAGGCTGCAAGCGTGACTCAACTGAAGCAGGCCGGAGCGCTAGTTCTGGGCAAGACCGAAACAACAGAGTTCGCGTATTTCGCCCCCGGGCCCACCCGGAATCCTCACAATCTGGACCATACGCCCGGAGGATCGAGCAGCGGATCGGCGGCTGGAGTGGCGGCGGGGCTGGCTCCGATAGCCTTTGGCACCCAGACAGTCGGGTCCATCAATCGCCCGGCCGCATTCTGCGGAGTGGTGGGCTTCAAGCCCAGCTATGGAAGGATTTCGACGGCCGGTGTAATCCCGCTTGCGCCATCGCTGGACCATGTAGGCACCTTCACTGCGGACGTCGGCGGAACGCTGGCTGTCGCTCCGCACCTGCTTTCCGATTGGAAGCCCGAGCAACTGGACACCCGGTTGGGGGATCTCGCACCGGGAACGATCACGCTGGGAGTCCCACGCGGCCCATATATGGAAGGCGCCTCAGAAGAAGCCATCGCCCACTTTGAGAGTGTGAGGATCCGGCTCGAAGCGGGCGGGCTGCGCATGGTCGATGCGCCGGCCATGCCCGACTACGCCGAGATCTCGAAGCGACACTACTTGATCTTGGCCGCCGAGGCGGCTGCCGTCCATCAGGAATGGTTCGATGAATATGGTGAACTCTACAATCCAATGACGGCCGAGCTGATTAGAAAGGGCCGGGAGATATCGGACGTTGAGCTCACATCCGCGCTTGAGGGGCGCGGCGAGCTGCGCGAACAGCTCCAGGATCTGATGGAGGAGTATGGTATCGACGCCTGGATCTCTCCCGCTGCACCGGGTCCCGCTCCGGAAGGTATCGAGAGCACCGGAGACCCGGCTATGAATTTACCCTGGACTCACAGCGGCCTGCCGACGATCGGGTTGCCTTCTGGATGGAGTGCCAGCGAACTGCCGCTAGGAATCCAGCTGACCGGCTCATGGTACGGTGACGAGCGGCTGCTGGCGGAAGCCGTGGCCGTGGAACGTGCGCTGACTGAGGGTTGAGGAAAAGTGGCAACATCCCACAAAGTGCGCCGCGGCCCCCATTGCATTTGCTGGGGAAGGTCATGGTTCTAGTGCGCGCGGGGCCGAGGACTGCCAGAGAATGATTACCTCCCATGAAGTCCGCCCCGGAGCCTATTACGACTCAGTGGTGCTCATGCAGCTTCAGCGCGCGCTCGCCGGTCTCCCGGATGTGATGGATGCGGGGGTCGTCATGGGGACGGCTGCAAATCTGGAGCTGCTCGCCCAAAACAACTTGCTGCCGGAGCAGATGAAGGCTGCCCCAGAGGATCTCGTGATCGTGGTTCAAGCGGAGACCGATGAGGCGGCCGAGGCAGCCCTGGCGCAGGTGGATGAACTGCTTTCGCGAAGGCGATCGGCGGCAGCCAGCGAATTTCGTCCCAAGAGCCTGCAGTCTGCGGCGGAAATGCTGCCGGAGGCGGACTGGGTCTTGATCTCGGTGCCGGGACGCTACGCGGCGGCCGTGGCGAATGAGGCGCTTGAGCTGGGAAAGCATGTATTCCTCTACAGCGACAACGTCTCCCTCGACGATGAGGTAGAGCTGAAGGCGCGGGCGGATGAACTCGACCTGCTCATGATGGGACCGGATTGCGGCACGGCGATTATCGGCGGGATCGGGTTCGGCTTTGCGAATCGCGTGCGGCGCGGACGCATCGGCCTGGTCGGGGCCTCGGGGACCGGTCTGCAAACAGTGACATCTCGCATCCATCAGGTGGGTGAAGGCATTTCTCAGGCGCTCGGAACCGGCTCGAGAGATCTCAAAGACAGTGTGGCAGGCGCGATGGCAACCCGCGGTCTCGAACTGCTGGCCAGCGATCCAGAGACCGAAGTCATCGTATTGGTCTCCAAACCGCCCGATGCGGCAGTGACTGCCCGGCTTCTACAGCGGGCCTGGGTCGCAGGCAAGCCAACCGTTGTCAGCTTTATTGGGTATCCACCGCCGGCCAGACAGCTCGGCAACCTGCACTTCGCGCGTTCGCTTATCGAAGCGGCGGAGATAGCTGTTGGGCTGATCGGCGTGGAAGTAGCGGAGCTGGGAGCCCTAGAGTTGCGCGCAGGCGCACGGTATCTACGTGGCCTATTTTCCGGAGGGACGCTGGCGGCCGAGGCATTGGCGGGGTTTCAGACGGTGCTTGGGCCGGTCTACTCCAACATAAGCGAGCCGCGCCTGAAAGATCCGCTCATCAGCAAGGAGCACTCACTCCTGGATCTTGGGGAGGACGTATTCACCGTAGGTAGGCTGCACCCGATGATCGACAACGATCTCCGGATTCGCCGCCTGCGACAGGAGGCAGCCGACCCAGAAGTGGGGCTTATTCTGCTGGATATCGTGCTTGGCGAAGGCGCGCATCCTGATCCGGCCTCCCAACTCGCTCCGGCTATCGCAGAAGCACGTGCAGAGCACAACGTCGAAGTGGTCGTCATTCTGGTCGGAACGGACGAGGACCCTCAGGGCCTCGAGGAGCAAGAACAACAGCTGGTACAGGCGGGCGCAGTGGTTTTTACGGACACCGCCGCAGCCGTCGCCCATGCAGTCTCCGCTTTCGCTGGGCGCGAGCTCAAGACAGCCGAAGCCGATTTCCTCTCACGTCCGGTGGCTGCCATCAACGTGGGTCTGGAATCTTTCTATGACAGCCTGCGAGAGCAGGGAGCAAAGGCAGTGCATGTGGATTGGAAGCCGCCCGCTGGTGGAGATGAACGGCTGCAGGCCATTCTGCAGAAAATGAAAAGCTAAGTACTTCAAGGGCAGACGATGGATATTGATGGCTCCAACCAAACCGCGGTCGAACGAATGATGGCTGCCCGGCCGATGCTTACCGGGCTCGCCCCTGCCCGGGAAGTGATTCCGGGTATGGAAGACAACCTGGTCCTGCATGCCGGACCGCCCATCGAGTGGGAGCGCATGTCCGGGCCATTGCGCGGGGCGGTAATCGGGGCGCTGCTATTCGAGGGCCTGGCGAAGGATGAAAAGGGCGCCGCCGGCATGGCCGAGGCGGGGGAGGTGAATTTCGCCCCTTGCCACCACCATAATGCAGTAGGGCCTATGGCGGGCGTAATCTCGGCCTCGATGGAGGTTTACATCCTCGAGAATTCGACGCATGGAAATCGGGCCTACTCCAATCTGAATGAGGGATATGGCAAGGTACTTCGCTACGGAGCCTACAGCGAGGAAGTACTGGACAAACTGCGCTGGATGAATGGATCTTTGGGCCCGCTGCTGCGGGAGGCGCTTGAGCTGTCGGAGGGCCTGGATATGCGCGCCCTGCTGGCCGAAGCATTGCACATGGGCGATGAGGGCCACAATCGGAACAAGGCCGGCTCGCTTCTGTATCTGAAACTGCTCTCGCCGCTGATCGCCAAAGTTGCCAGAGATGAGGCAGTGGAGGCCGAGGTACTGCAGTTTCTCGGCGACAATGCATTGAGCGTGCTCAACCCGGTGATGGCGGCTTGCAAGGCGATGGCGGATGCAGCCCACGGTGTGGAGGGCAGCACGGTGGTGACTGCCATGGCCCGCAACGGGACCGACTTTGGAATGCGGGTGAGCGGATTAGGAGACGATTGGTTCACCGCGCCGGCAGAAATTCCTGATGGTCTCTACTTCCCTGGATTCTCGAGCGAGGACGCCAATCCAGACATCGGAGATAGCACCATCACGGAGACCGCCGGCATTGGTGGTTTCGCCATGGCTGCCGCGCCCGCGATCGTTGCATTCGTCAGCGGAACACCGCAAGATGCCTTGAACGCTACCCTGGAAATGTATGAGATTACAGTCGCCGAACACGAACACTTCACGATCCCACCGCTGGACTTCCGCGGTACGCCTACCGGCATAGACATCCGCAAAGTGGTGGAACTCGGAATCACGCCGCGAATTAATACCGGCATCGCCCACAAAGAACCGGGAGTGGGCCAAGTCGGCGCGGGACTTGTGAGGCCGCCGAAGGAGATCTTTGAGCAAGCGCTCGTTGCGTACGCCGAGCGCTATGACCTATAGGAAACGTCAGCAGCTATACAAGAATCGAGGAGATCAATGAAAATCTACGACCTATCGCAGCCGCTCAATCAAGACGCACCGTTCTGGCCGTTCTATCCGCCCTTCGAGGTCAAGTACATCAAGCGCAAGTCCGAGCACGGAGTGAACGCGCAATATATCCAGACCTCCAACCACATGGGCACTCACATGGATGCCCCTCGCCATTTCGTGACCGGCGGCAAAACCATTGATGAGCTGCCTCTCGATTGGCTCTATGGCGAGGGCGTGATCGTCAATTTGAGCGATGAGCTAGACGAGCTTGACCTGTTTACCCCGCAGATGATCGAGGACCGGGTCGAGGTCCGAGAGGGCGACATCCTCTTCATCCATACCGGCTGGCACAAGCACGCACAGTTCGGTTCGGAGGCAGATGAGGAGAAGTACATTCTCCGGCATCCAGGACCGCATTTCGAGATCGTGGATTGGCTGCTGGAGAAGAAGATCCATATGTGGGGCGTGGATATGATCTCGACCGACCATCCCATGAACCTGCCCATCGGCCGCTTTCTGGGAAAGGGTGGCCTGGAGCAATGGAAGAAGGTCAGCCAGCAAGCCGAGGAGAAATTTGGGGCTGACAAGATGGACGAGCTTTTCCCTGACAGAGCCTACCAACTCACCCACAACGCGCTATTTCCGCACGACTGTTTCCACGTCGAGAATATTGGCGGCGAAATCGGCGCGCCCGAACTGCAGAATAAGCGGCTGACGGTTGGCGCGTTTCCATGGAAATTTAAGGGGGGCGAGGCTGCATTCTGTCGAGCGGTGGCGTTTGTCGAAGACTAGACGAAGTCTGTAGAGGAATAGTGGAGAAGCTGAAGCTTGTTACGGAGTGGACCGTCAGCCCCCAAAGCCTCTACGAGGCCTGGCTGGACAGCGAAGAACACTCCGCATTCACCGGCTCAAGCGCCTCGGTGGAAGGACAAGTCGGCGGCGATATGACGGCCTGGGACGGCTACATTTCGGGCGTGATCCAGGAGCTCGAGCCTTACGGACGGATCGTGCAATCCTGGCGAACCACCGAGTTCCCCGAGGGGAGCGATGATTCGCGATTGGAGATTCTCATGAACGCGGTCGAGGGCGGCACGCGCCTCACGTTTCTACACTCCGACATTCCCGATGGCCAGGCCGAAATGTACGCCGAAGGATGGGAGGACCATTACTTCCGGCCGATGCGTGTTTACTTCGAAGGCTCGGCGGATGAGGACTAGGGCATGTCTCGATACCTGCTGATCCGGTGGAGTGGGCTCGCAGGCTGGGCCTCGGGTTTGCTAATCATCGCGGGCGCCGTCGCTGGACCCTTCGTCGAGCCGGTCGTCTCGGGAACGCTGTTTGTAACCGGCTATATCCTGCTGTTCTTCCTGCTCACGGGCGCATACGCCACGTACTATTCGTATACCGGCATGTTAGGCCTGCTTGGATACGTGCTGTCAATGATTGGAAACGCGCTGTTCATAACGATCCAGACCACATCTTCGTTCGTATTGTCCAGGATCGAGGGCACGGTGGACATGTTTCCTGCCGCCTCCCCGGCGATCGGCATCCTGTTCGGCGTCGGGCTGCTGCTCTCTGCGATCGCTGACACTCGAGTACGCGCGCTGTCCGCGTGGCCCGGCTGGCTCATGTTTGCCGGAGTGGCTTTGAATCTGGTCCTTCCCCGCCTGCTCGACGAGGGTCCCGACATCGTGTTCGCTATTCCGGCGATCTTGCTTGGCCTCGGTGTGGTCGGCTTTGGACTAGGGCTCAGACGGAACTGATGGCCACGCAATACTTCGGTCAGCGCATCAAGCGCAATGAAGATCCCCGGCTGCTGACCGGGCAAGCCCTTTTTGTCGACGACGTGAACCTGTCAAGAATGCTGCACGTGGCCTTCTTACGCAGCCCCTATGCGCACGCTCGGCTCAAATCTGTAGATGCTTCACAGGCCCGCGAGCGCGAGGGGGTCGTGGCCGTCTACGCCGCCGGGGACCTAGGCGACTATTGGTGCAATGGCCCCCTGTTGGTATCCCCACCACCCGTGGAGGGAATCGTCTTCAACGAGCGCACGCAGCCCATCCTAGTGATGGATACGGTTCGACATCTCGGTGAGCCAATCGCGGCGGTGGTGGCCGAGAGTCGCTATCTGGCGGAAGACGCGCTGACCGACATCCTGGTGGAATATGAGCCGCTTCCCGCGGTCGTGGATCTTGAGGCAGCGTTGGGGCAGGATTCGATGCTGGTCCATGAGGATATGGGCTCCAATGTAGCCGCGCATGTCGTTCAGACCATCGGGGATTACGAGCAGGCAAAGGCCGGAGCACACACCGTGATTGCGCGGCGATTGACCTACGATCACGGCACGGCGGCCGCGCTCGAGAACCGTGGCATCGTAGCCGAGTGGGATGCCCGCAGCCAGCGCTTAACCGTTTGGGACACGACACAGGCACCCAACCCGATCCGCAACGGCCTGGCCAGCATGCTGGGTCTCTCGGAGAACCAGGTGCGGGTCATTGCTCCCTTCATCGGGGGCGGCTTTGGGCCCAAGATCATGATGTTCTACCCGGAGGAAATGCTTATACCCTGGGTGGCGATGCGGCTCGGGCGGCCAGTCAAATGGATCGAGGATCGGTCGGAAAACTTCGTTGCTACTACTCAGGAGCGCAGTCAGATCCACCAGGCAGAGATCGCGTTGAGCTCAGATGGAAGGATTTTGGGCGTTCATGACACCTTCCTGCACGATTCGGGGGCCTACGATCCTTATGGGCTGACCGTTCCCCTCAATTCCCAATGCACGCTGCTCGGACCCTACAAGATCCCCAACTACTACAGTGAGTTCACGGCGGTCTTCACGAACAAAACCACCGTGACACCTTATCGCGGAGCGGGCCGTCAACATGGAGTGTTTGTGATCGAGCGCCTGCTGGATCTCGCGGCTAAGGAACTCGGGATCGAGCTGCCTGAGATTCGACGTCGGAACTTCATCCCGTCCGACGAGTTTCCATACGACAACCAAATCATCTACCAGGACTTCACAAATCTCGTCTACGACAGCGGAGACTATGAGCCCTCGCTGAACGACGCGCTGCAAAGGATCGGATACGATGATTTTGTATCCGAGATTCAGCCTGAGGCGCGCAAGGAAGGTCGTAAAGTTGGGATCGGCGTCGTGGCCTACGTGGAGGGCACCGGCATCGGGCCTTACGAAGGGGCTCGCATCCAGGTGCAGCAGAGCGGTAGGGTCTCTGTTGCGACTGGAATCGGAACTCAGGGACAAGGGCATTTCACCAGCTACGCTCAGATCGTTGCCGAGCAGCTTCAGCTGGACATCGATAAGATTGACCTCGTGACCGGTGACACGGATCAGTTTCACTGGGGCACGGGGACCTTCGCCAGCCGCGGGGCGGTGGTGGCCGGCAACGCCATCAACGAGGCCG
>JBGMQN010000075.1:4729-11504 GCA_048054495.1 Anaerolineales bacterium | reverse complement strand
GGGACCTTCGCCAGCCGCGGGGCGGTGGTGGCCGGCAACGCCATCAACGAGGCCGCCAAGGACGTGCGAGCAAAGATCCTGAAGGCCGCCAGCGATGAGCTGGAGGTGGCGGAGGAGGATCTTGAATTGGTGGAGGGCGAGGTGCGCGTGGTCGGCGCACCCAGCCGATCGATCTCTCTGGGGAAGTTGGCCGCGAATGCCAATCCCCTGCGCGGAGCGGTGAAGCCCGGGACGGAGCCGGGACTGGAGGCCACAAACTACTTTGGGCCGGATCGCGGCGCGACCGCCAATGGCGTGCACGCCATGATCGTGGAGGTGGACCCGGAGACCATGATGGTGGACATCCAGAAGTTTGTGGTCGTTCACGATTGTGGGCGGGTGATCAACCCTATGATCGTGGATGGCCAAGTACAAGGCGGGGTGGCGCAGGGGATTGGAAATTCCTTCTACGAGCAGCTCGTATTTGATGGTAACGGCCAATTGCTCAATGGATCGTTCATGGACTACTTGCTCCCGACCGCTCTGGATGTACCGAACGTGAGTGTGGGTCACCAGGAAACCCCCTCTCCATTGAATCCGCTCGGCACTAAGGGCGCAGGCGAGGCGGGCGCCATACCTGTGGGTCCACTGTTTGCCCAGGCTCTGGAAGACGCGCTGCAGATAGAGGGGTTGGAGATCTTGGAGATCCCGCTAAGCCCGAGTCGGTTATGGGAACTGGTTCAGGAGGCGCGTGGGAGCTGAGCGATCCAGCCGAATGTCTATCTACACTTATGTCAAATACGAAATTGATCGATCGCGAGATCGAGCGTACATCTGAGAGGGAGTGCTGAGAGAGGCATACTCAAGCATGCACAGGACGTCACATGAGCCGAGCTCCAAGCAGCGCATGCTTGGGGTTCTGCATTTTGGCCGAAATTGGGTTACTGGAGCGGAGCAGTGATCCTGGTTACCGGAGCGGCCGGCAAGACTGGCCGGGCGGTGATTCGAGCCCTGGTTGCACGGGGAGAAGCGGTTCGAGCCCTGGTTCGTCGACCCGCACAACTCGACCAGGCCAAGGCGATTGGAGCCGTCGAGGTCGAAATCGGCGACCTCCTGGATCCGAACTCCCTCGAACCCATCTTCGCCGGCATGCGCGCGGTGTACCATATCGGTCCCAATGCCCACCCGGCAGAGGTCGAGATCGGCCGCAATGCGATCTCGGTCGCTAGAGCGGCGGAGATACCCCACTTCGTGATGCACTCGGTGCTCCATCCTCAGACACAGGCCATGCCGCATCATTGGAACAAACTCTTGATTGAGGAGCAGCTGATCGATTCGGATATGGGATTCACGATTCTCCAGCCGGCAAGCTACATGCAAAACGTGCGCGGCGTTTGGGCTTCAGTCGTGGAAGGGCATTACCCGGTTCCGTATCCAACGGAGGTTCGATTCAGTCCGGTCGACTTGAGGGACGTGGCGCATTTGGCGGCGGAAGTGCTCAGCGCGCCGGGCCATGAAGGAGCGATCTATGAACTGGCCGGTCCGGAGCTCCTGACGCCGGTACAGATGGCGCGTCGGTTGAGCGAGGCACTAGGGAGGCCCGTGGAGGCTGTGGAGATCTCACGCGATCGGTGGCGGCGAGAAGCTGAGTTGGATCCGGATCGCGCCGATATCTTGCTTATCATGTTTGAGTACTATGCCGAACACGGTTTCTGGGGGAACCCGCGCGTGCTGGCGGGCCTACTGGGTCGGGAACCAACGACCTTTGCCCAGTATCTTCGAAGATTAGTTAGGGAGGGCGGGGTCGATGACGAATGAGCTGGATCCTCGAGAGCGTGCACAGCCAGGTGTGCCCGCAGCACCTCGGCTTCATCAGCCTCCGCTGGCGGTCATCGATGGTGGATGGCTCCTGGAGAAGCCAAACGACTAAGCCTCCCATGATTCGCCTCGAGGGGAAAAAGATCGCGCCGAGGGCGCTCGAGTGGCTGGCCTCCGCCACAGAGCCTCGAATCCATACCCTCTACCGACAATCGGTCAATCTCATCGACACACGACAGGGTCTATTGTCGGTAGTGTTGCCGAGCGTCGGCCCGGGCCCATTTGCCATCGTAGCCGCGCCTGCGGCAGATTCTTTCGCAGGATTCAGCATGCTTGATGTTCAGAGTCCGATTGTGATTCGTGGCCGCCATATCCAGCTCGGAAATGTAGAGGTCGAAGCGGCGAACGCGGAGGATTGGCGGCCCAGGCCGGACTGGCGGCGACTTGGTGAAGAGTTGAATGAAGCCCGAGTTTCGCAGCTCGCGGCGTTGCTCCGCCAGTATGCCCCGCCTGACAGTTTCGCACCGCTTGCGGATGGAACAAAGCCGGAGCCTGATCAGACATTCCAGTCGAAAGCCCTGCGTGCGGCAGCCGATCCGGCCAGACGGCTTCGACGCGGCCTGGCGCGCGGCAACGTCGGGGATGCTGTGGAGGCCGCCAAGCGGCTGGCTGGATTGGGTGGGGGCGTGACGCCCGCGGGAGACGATTATCTGCAGGGAGCGGTCCATGCGCTCTGGTCGAGATTGGACGAGGAGCGTGCCAGGCCCATGGGGAATGCGATCGTGGACGAGGCCGCCCCCCGCACGAACGCCATCTCCGGCGAGTGGCTCAGGGCAGCAGCCCGAGGAGAAGCTGGGGAGGATTGGCATCTCCTGATACGAGCGCTGGCATCGAATCGAGCGGTGGACGAGGCTGTCATCCAGCTGATCCATCGCGGACACACTTCCGGAGCGGATGCCCTGGCCGGTTTTCTGGCTATATTCCTAGCGCTGGAGTGATGGGTCTCCACCTAGGGACAACGGCAGACGAGGGTACAAAGAGCCTACGCCGATCCTGAAACGTTTTGATGCCCGACTCGTTTCAATTCATAGTTGGTGCTGAATCGCGACAGCAAGGGGGAAGCGCCAGATAGCGATGTCGAAGATGGGTGAGAGGGCCCCCATCCAGGCATCGCACTCGAGTGTCTAGGGGGAGTAACCAGCCAGTCACAAATCGAGGAGGCGTATCTGCTGAAGCCTGGTTTGCTGGTCCAGAGAATGAGGACTGATGTCCGACCGATCGGAGAACACCAAGGAAGGTCGCTTGGGGACCACCCTGAGCGCCCTGCCGTGCCCCCTCATTTATCGGCTGTTGCCGCGAGAAGCCTTCTATTGCAGAGATCTCGATGCCAGCGGATCGCTCAAGAGCCAAACAAGATGCTAAGACCCATGTCATGAACTCTCTCACCGGCCGGACCCTGGGGCGTTATCAATTGCTGGACCAAATCGGCCAAGGGGGTATGGCAACCGTCTATAAGGCTTTCGACCCATCACAAGATCGCTATGTAGCGCTCAAAATACTCTCCCCCGTCCTGGCGCAGCAAGAGCAGTTCAACCAGCGATTCAGGCGCGAAGCAGGCGTGGTGGTGCAACTCAGACACCCACACATCGTGCCGGTCGAGTATTTCGGCGAGGACGATGGATACGCCTACCTGGTAATGCCGTACATCGAAGGTGGGACTTTGACAGACCATCTGACGAACAGCCCCCCTTCCTCGACGTTCGGTGCAAGAGTCTTCGAACAAGTCGCTAGCGCGCTTCAATATGCCCATAGCCGGGGAGTTGTCCACAGAGATGTAAAGCCGTCCAACATCCTAATCGATGAAGACGGCAACGCTTTGCTAGCTGACTTTGGGCTTGCGCGCATCCATGATGCCTCGGTCAACCTGACCGGCTCCGCGCTGATCGGTACGCCCGCCTATATTTCTCCTGAACAAGCCAGTGGGGAAAAGGTCGATGCCCGATCGGATCAGTATTCGCTTGGGGTGATCCTGTACCAGCTGTCGACCGGCAGGCTGCCTTTCGAGGCTGAGACGCCCATGGCGGTGCTCATCAAACACATAAACGAGCCCATGCCGCTGCCGCGGGCGGTTGGCGCAAATGTCCCGGAGGCCATTGAACGCGTGATCCTGAAAGCCACCGCCAAGGATCCAGGCCAACGCTTCGGGTCGGTCGCCGAGCTGAGTGAGGTCTTCCAGGCCGCCCTGGCGCACGCTCGTGCCCCAATGACCCACCCCGCACCGACAATCGAGCTGCCGCAGGAAATCCAGCGTACGAGTGAGCAACCCACCGTCCTCCTGAGGAGGAACCGATGGGCCCGAAGGGCGGCCGTTGGCGCGGCACTGCTTCTCCTGTTGCTCGCGCTCCCCGTGTTTGCTTCGAGCTTGATGGGCCTTCTTGACCGCGCAGCAAGCCCAGCGGAGGGCGGTGGCCTCTTGGATCCAGAGTTGAACGCATATCAGTTGACCGCTCTCGCGGGGACGATCGAAGCGATGTCGACGCAGCTGGCGTCTGCGCAAGGTGGCCTCATCTCCCCTGGCGAAGTACAGACTGCCGTCATGCAGACCCTGGCGGCCTCCGATCCGGTCGTAATCAATGGGACGGCGATCGAGGTAGATCAGCCGACTCCGACACCTGATCGGATATTTGGTGCCGGATCTTTGCAGTCTGCAACGCCAGTGGCCAGCGACGCGCCCGCTCCATCGGCCACAATCGGTGCGGAGCCAACTCGCACGCCGACTCTGGTTCCTCCCACGGCTACCACTTTCACTCCTACAGTTGGGCCCTCTCCCACCTGGACTTCTACCCCAACGAGCACTGCGTCTCCGACTATTACCCAGGCTCCGACCAATACCCCGATGCCACCCATCTTCACTCCAAGCGCCACTGCCTCGGTCTCAAGCAATGTGTGTTCAGCCTCATCGCTGAGCGGTTTCTCGGTCAGCGGAAAGGATGTGAGTTGGGCCCTGACCAACGGTGCAAACACCACCATCGAAATCACGGAGACGGTCATCAACTGGCCCGCCGCCAGCAATGAGGAGTTGCTCAAGGTTTACCTGGGCGCTCCGCTGATCTGGAATGAGACGGCCGGTTCCTCACCGACGACGCTCGGAACTGATTGGGGAGGGGGCAGCCGCGTGCTAAATCAGGGTGAGAGCAAGCCGCTGAAGTTCAAGTTTGACACGAACGCCGCTGCGTCGGGCTATTCGCTGACCGTCACTTTGAATGGCGATTGCGAACTTTCCGCCGGGGGCTAGGAAGTCTCGCCGTTCACCTCGGTTGCCACCGACTTCTCAAGCTGACATAAGCGGTGTTCGCGGGATTGCATCCTCCTTCGGTGGGATCTGGCTCATAGCATATTCGGCTAGCGCAGTGATCGTCAGGCTGGGGTTCAAACCGGGATTACCAGGCATGACCGAGCCATCGACCACATACAGCCCGGGGTAATTGTGCACCTGGAAGTCCAGGCCAATCACGCCTTCCATATCGTCGTGGCCGAAGGGTACGCCACCCATCAGGTGGGCCGTGATTGGATACCTGAATAGGCTATCCATGAATGTGGACGCCGGGATGCCATTAACGTTGCTGGCATAGTGGCGCGTGATCGTGTTGCTGATCGCAGGGGGCTTTGGTAGTTGCTGACCTTCCTCTGGAGAGAACATCAATCCCCTACGGAACAGCGTGAACAGGCTGCGACCCAGGCGCATACGGAGCGACTCTTCTACGGGCTGCATCATTAGCAGAATAGTGGTATAGCGCGCCCAGCGAGAAAAAAACCTGGCGTAAAAGAAATCTGCGGGATGGCGGATTATTTCCCATAGAGTCCGAAAAATACGGACGGGGACGCGCTCACCATCCACCAGGGGCGCGCCCAGGTTGCGAAGTAGGGACGAACCGTCGGAAAACCGTACTGGCTCGACATACGTCTCCTCGTCCGCGCGGATGACGGAGCCGATGGCGATTCCTTTCGAGTAGTCCGTATCCCGATTGCGGCTGGTGACCGCTTGCAGGTTCTCACTGTTGGTACGCACAAGGTCCCCCAGGCGTTCTGAGAGGCGCGGCAGGGAACGGGTCTGATCACGGCAGCGGAAGAGCAATTGCAAGCTGCCGAGCGTTCCGGCGGCGACCACCACATTGCGCGCCCGAACGGTCTTGCGCGACTTGAAAAACCAACCGGTTGAACTGCGGTACTCGACCTCGTAGCAGGCTCCATCTGCGCCTCCTTTTGTCAGGGGGTGGATGTTCCTGACCTCGGCCTCGGGGAGGATGCATGCTTCCCATTTTTCGGCGAAGTACAGGTAATTCTTTGGCAAGGTATTCTTGGCGTTGAAGCGACAGCCGACCATGCAGCCACCACAGAAGTTGCAGCCCGTGCGCCGCGGGCCCTCGCCGCCGAAGTAAGGATCCGGGACGGTAGCACTCTCATCGCCGAAGAAAACGCCAACCTCGGTCGGGCGGAAGCTCGCCTCCGTGCCGCGCTCTCGGGCAATCTCGCGCATGACATCATCTGCTTTCAATAACCGCGGATTAGTCGTGACACCAAGCATTTGCTTGGCGGTATCGTAATGCGGGCGCAGGATTGCCTTCCAATTTGCTAGGTGGCGCCAGCTCGGCCATTCAAAGAGACGATCATCTGGCTCCATCAACACATTCGCATACATGAGGCTTCCCCCGCCGACTCCGCTGCCATGCAGAGCGATTGCGCCATTAAGAAAGGTCATTTCCCATGTACCGAAGCAGCGCAAGGCCGGGAACCATAGACTCTTCCAGATGTTCCAGTTGGTTTTGGGAAAGGCCTTGTCCTCGTAACGCTTGCCGCGTTCCAGCACCAGGACGGAATACCCTTTCTCGGCCAGTCGCATCGCGGAGACACTGCCGCCAAAGCCAGAGCCGATCACCACAAAGTCATACACTCTATCTGGATTAGCAGTCTGGTGAGT
>JBGMQN010000075.1:0-4629 GCA_048054495.1 Anaerolineales bacterium | reverse complement strand
CAGAGCCGATCACCACAAAGTCATACACTCTATCTGGATTAGCAGTCTGGTGAGTCTCCTTCGCGCGCATCTCACTTACTCCACTTGCTAATTCCGCTTTCGCTTCAATGGTTCAAGAAAGAAATATGAATCCCACCAAGATAATTTGAATAAGCATCCAGTGTGAAAGCACAGAACAGCATCGATGTCGTCAAATGGGAGTTTGGATCATCGATATTAATGGGGTGCTCTCGTGGGTCCGTCATATTGGCTACCACCTGGTAGTTGCTAGATGGTTTCGACCCTGGGTGTCAGCCTTGGACCGGGATTCTCTTAATGTCCAGTATTCCGGCATTGGGATCCCCTTAACCCCAGGAACCCAGCACATGAGCTGAAAATCTTCGCAGAGAGAGGCCCTTAGCCGCTTCTTCACATTTGCCAGGCGACCTGAGTAGGTGAGGGAACGGCTGAGAGGACGCAGCAATCACAACTCAGCCAGGATGGCACGCGCCCCCGCGCCCTGGATCTTCAGCACATCGTCCTGGTACTTGAGCAGTGCGCCGAGCGTGTCATCCACAACCGCCGGATCGAGCTGTTCTTGATCCAGCGCCCACAGTGCCTCCGCCCAATCCAGAGTCTCCGCAACGCCGGGGACCTTGTACAGATCGGCTTCGCGCACCTTCTGCACAAAGGCCGTGACCTGCCGCGACAGCTGCTCGGGCGCCTGGGGAAGCCGAAGTTTTAGGATTTCAAACTCCCGCTCAAAGGAGGGATAGTCGATCCAGTGATACAGACAGCGGCGTTTCAAGGCATCATGTACTTCGCGTGTTCGGTTGGAGGTGATGACCGCGATCGGTGGCCGCTGGGCTCGGATCGTTCCAATCTCGGGGATGGTTATCTGAAACTCGGAGAGGATTTCGAGCAGGAAGGCCTCGAATTCCTCGTCGCTGCGATCGAGCTCATCGATCAACAGCACCGGTGCACGTTCGCCCTCCCATTCAATGGCCTGCAGCAGCGGCCGACGAAGCAGGAATTGCGAGCCAAACAGGTCCTGCTCTTCCGGCCGCTCGTCACGCGCCTCCAGCATTCGGATATGCAACATCTGACGCGTGTAATTCCACTCGTAGACTGCGTGATGGACATCGAGTCCCTCATAGCATTGGAGGCGGATCAATTCCGTATCCAGTGAGCCAGCCAGGGCCTTGGCGACTTCGGTCTTGCCCACGCCGGCCTCGCCCTCCAGGAATAGCGGCCGCTCAAGCTTGAGCGCCAGGAAGATGGCCGTGGCCAACCCTCGATCTGCCAGATACAGTTGGTCTCGCAGAGCGGCCTGGAGGTCGTCAATCGATTCGAAAGTCATCGCTTCCTAGTCCAGCAGCGCTTCGGCGAAGGCGCGCATTGCTTTCAAATGCTCGGCAGGGCCGTTCAGCCGGCTGCGCATGGTATTGAGGCCGATATGGGATGCTCCCGCCTCCCGCCAATCCTGCAGCAAGCCGCCCAGCATTTCAATATTGCCCTCCCGGTAGCGGAGCCGGGCCTCGATGCCGAACTCGTCGGAAGATCTTCCGGCTTCATCCAAATACTCTCTGAGCTTGTCGAGATGAGGCGTGGCGTCTTCCAACGTCCGGAATGTAGGAAGCCATCCATCGCCCACGCGCGCGGCACGGCGGATGACAGGGTCCGCGTGACCGCCAAACCAAATCGGGATCGGCTGCTGAATGGGAAGCGGGTTCATCCCGGCATCCTCTACCGCCTCCCAATGACCGGAGAAATTCACAAGTGGCTGCGTCCACAAGATCCGCATCAACTCGATCTGCTCTTCAATTCGTCGACCTCGATTGTGGAAATTCTTGCCAAGGGCGATGTACTCCGGCTCGTTCCAACCGTTCCCAACTCCCAATCGCAGTCGCCCTCCGCTGAGGACATCGAGTGTCGCAGCCTGCTTGGCCGCCAGCACGGTCTGGCGCTGCGGGAGAATCAAGACCCCGGTCAGAAATGAAATCCGATCGGTGACACCTGCCCAAAAACTAAGAAGCGAAAAGGGCTCGAGGAATGGATCTTCGAGGGAGTAAATCCCCTTCCAGCCTGGCCGGGCGGGGTCAACGCCCAGCACATGTTCGTAAGTGAGGATGTGGGAAAAGCCGAGGTCTTCCGCTGTTTGGGCGAACTCGCGGACGGCACCTGGATCGGACCCATATTCGGTCTGGGGAAAGATGATGCCAACTTCCATATCGGATCCCTGCCGGAACAGTCAGCGAGCAGCAAGCGCAGCCAAGTATAGCCGAGGCGATACAGTACAATGACCTCGATGGCCGATATCCCCGTGCTCATCACCGTGGATATGCCCGAGGCGCTCCTGGATCGGCTGCGAGCGGTCTCACCCCACATCCAAATCGATCTCCAGCCAACCAGTGAAGCATCCGATTTCACGGAAGAGCAACTGGGGGAGATGGAAGTCCTGTACACGCGACAAGCGCTGCCGGAGCCGGAGCAGGTGCCCAACCTGCGCTGGATCCAGTTTCACTGGTCGGGCATCGATGACTTCGTGGATCAGAGCTTGCTGCGCTCCGATGTGATTGTTACAACGCTGAGCGGCGCAGCCGTTCCCCAAATGGGGGAATTCGCGATGACCATGATGATGGCCCTGGGTCATCATCTACCGGCGATGATGGAGGATCAAGGGGAGAAAGCCTGGGCCGATAATCGATTTACTCGCTTTCGGCCGGTGGAACTGCGCGGTAGCACGGTGGGCATCGTCGGCTACGGCAATATCGGGCGGGAGATCGCACGCCTCTGCCAGTCTTTCGGGGCCCAGGTGCTGGCCACCAAGCGCGACTTGAAGGTGCTCGAAATGGGCGGATACGCCCTGGAGGGATTGGGGGATGCGCAAGCGGATATTCCGGAGCGCATCTATCCGCCTCAAGCTTTGCCCTCGATGGCCTCAGAATGCGATTTCCTAATCCTTACCGTGCCGCTGACGCCTGAGACGCGGGGGCTGGTGAATGCTAAGGTATTTCAGAGCATGAAAAGCACCGCCTATCTGATCGACATTTCGAGAGGCGGAGTGGTCGATCAAGGAGCCCTGGTGGAGGCTCTGAAAGAAGGAGAAATCGCGGGCGCGGCACTGGATGTCTACCCGGTGGAACCACTTCCGGAAAGCAGCCCGCTTTGGGGGCTGCCGAACGTCATCCTCTCGCCACATGTAGCTGGCACCTCCGGTCAATACCTGACCCGAGCTGCCGATCTCTTCGCGGAGAACCTGCGACGCTACATTGCGAACGAACCTTTGCTAAATCGTTACGACCCTCGACGGGGATACTGACGAAGCAGGCTCGTTCTGGCCACCCAGATCAGATTTCACGTTTTTGGCTCTACTGAGTCTTAGATTACGGAAGTGACTGTGGGCGCCTCAAGCAAGAAGCCACAATTTGATGTTCTCGTGGATGCACACGCAGGTGAGATCTATGCGTACCTGTGGCGGATGCTCCAGAATGAGCAAGATGCCGAAGACTGCCTTCAAGAGGGGTTTCTCAAAGCCTATCTGGCGTACGATCGGTTGGATGGGTCGGCCAACTATCGAGCTTGGCTGTACCGCATCGCGGGCAACACGGCCCGCACCCGCCTCAGAGGCAGGTTGCGCACGGGGCTTCTGCTTTCCGAGGAGCATTCAGATTCCAGTCTTCCAATTGAGCAGCAGGCAGAGAATGATTTCCAACTGGAGGCGGTGATCCATGCGATCGAGGCCTTACCCTACAAGCAACGAGAGTCACTCATTCTGAGGAAGTATCAGGAGCTCAGCTATGAGGAGGTTGGCATGATCCTGGACACCAGCGCCGAAAGCGCCCGGGCGAATGTCTACCAGGGACTCAAGAAGCTGAGGACACAGTTTGGTAACGGGGCAGCCTTGACGGTACCCGATTTGGCAGAAGAAAGCAGCGAGGTTGGCTGATTATGGACAGGATTGAAGAGACGCTTGACGCGATCTACGGCACGCCGCCGGTGGGAACCGAGGTGTTGGATAGGCTGAGCCATAGCGTGCAGCAATGGCAAGAAGCCATCTGGTATGACGCATTGCGGGACAGCGCGGTCGGACCCCTTCTGGTGGCGGTCAGCGATCAGGGAGTGGTTGCTATCGAATTCGGTACGGACGAAGCGGGATTTGTGGGGGAGCTTGAAGCAAGGCACGGCGTCACGGCTATCCGCTCCATGGAGCGGGTCAGCGAAACGATGAGTCAGATCCTGCAATACCTTTCTGGTGATCGGCGGTCGTTTGAAATCGATATCGATCTGCGGGATTCAACGGAGTTCCAACGTAAGGTTCTGGAGGCGGCCGTGGCAGTTCCGCCCGGTTATGTCGCCACCTACGGAGAGATTGCGACCCGCATCGGAAAGCCGCGATCCTCGCGGGCCGTAGGGCAGGCCCTGGCTCGAAACCCGATCCCGATCATCGTCCCCTGCCATCGAGTGGTAGCCGCGGACGGATCCCTCACCGGATATTCGGGCGCGGGTGGGATCGAAACGAAAGCGCACCTGCTGAGGCTGGAGGGCGCCACGATCGCGTAGAGCCAGGCGCTCAAGAGATCGCGAGCTTCATCCAAATCAGGCGTGCTTATCCCCGGATCGAGTCGGTTGTAGACTCTGCGCAACGCA
>JBGMQN010000036.1:26201-28265 GCA_048054495.1 Anaerolineales bacterium | reverse complement strand
TCGATCGGCTGCGCTCCGAACGCAAGTGGCGAAAGATCCCGATTGTGGTCGTCAGCGCCCGAACCGCTAGAGAAGACCAGGAGGCTGCGCTGGAGGCGGGCGCAAACCGGTTCCTCACCAAGCCATTCTCCTCGGCTGAGCTGATCGAAGTGCTCACCGAGTTCGTGGCAACTACCGCATAACAAACTCAACCAGCACAGTGCAATAAGACCAAAAAGGGGCTGTCTGCCAAGTCAGCCCCTTAACCTCAACGCCTTCCAAAACACCTGAGACTCCGGGGAGCGACGAATAGAATCGACTCTCATTCCGCTGTAGCTGCATGCTGTTAGCAATCCAAATCCAAGGAGGCTAGAATTCCGCCCAACGGAGGGCCACAGATCGATTGTCTGATCGGTGTCTGCCGATATAGCTCAGGCGAAGGTGATAAGCTCCTGCTTAGCAGCGTGGAGCGAATCCGGGTGGGGATCTCTTCCGGCATTGTTCAAGAGAGCGCCATCCCACCTGAATCCGTCGCACGATGGAACGAGCTGTGCGGCGGGTGCGTTCAGGGCAGTGCGTAATTGAATGAGATACGATAGACCTTATGCCAACTATCGATGAGCAAGTTGCCCTGCTCATGCAGGGAACCGAGTACGGCGATGCCGCCCTCGCCTCCGCCATGGAAACCGAGCTCCGGAAACGCCTGGTGGAATCCGATCGTGAAGGCCGACCGCTGCGCGTTTATTGCGGCTTTGACCCACGCACCGCCGATCTCCACATCGGGCATATGGTCCCGATCCGCAAGATGCGCCAATTTCAAGAACTTGGACACGAGGTCACCTTCCTGATCGGCCGCTTCACGTCGCTGGTCGGCGATCCTTCCCATGAGGATAAAGTGCGGGCGCAGATCACGATGGAGCAGGCCACAAGGAACGCCGAAACATACACGCAGCAGGCGTTTGCCATCCTCGATCCAGACCGGATCGTTATCCGCTACAACGATGAGTGGCTGGCCCCGCTTACTTTCGAAGACCTGATCCACTTGGCGTCCCATTTCACAGTCCAGCAATTCCTCAGCCGCGAGTCGTTCCGTCAGCGATTTGATGCCGAGGACCCCATCTACGTGCACGAGTTCTTCTATGCGCTCATGCAGTCTTACGACGCCTACAAGATGAAAACCGACGTTCAGATTGGGGGAACCGACCAGCTCTTCAACATCATCACCGCCGCCCGTAAGCTGATGGAAGCGCTTGGCGAGAAGCCGAATATCGGCATCATCCTCGGGATACTTCCCGGAACGGACGGGAAAGTAAAGATGAGCAAATCGCTCGGCAATCACATCCCGCTCAACACCTCGGCGGAGGACATGTACGGCAAGGTGATGAGCGTGCCCGACATGGCCATGGGGGACTATTTCCGGCTGGCAACGCGCTGGGTACCGTCGCAGATCTCCGAAATCGAAGCGGATCTGGCGTCTGGAAAGAGCCATCCGCGAGATACCAAAATGAGCCTGGCGCGTGAGATCGTTGAGATCTACTACGGGGAAGAGGCGGCAGCCGAGGCGGAGGCGCATTTCCGCCAGGTATTCCAGGAAGGTCGCGAGCCCGAGCAGATGGACACCTTCCAGCTCAGCGGCGACACAAAGTTGATTGATGTAATGGTTAATTCTGAGTTGGCCTCGAGTCGGAGCGACGCGCGTCGACTGGTTCAGCAGCGCGGTGTACGTCTCAACGATGAGGTCCTGGAAGACCCCAATCAAGACCTCGTCTCAGCGGCCGGCGGGGTACTGCGGGTGGGGAAACGGCGCTTCCTCAAACTGCTGGCGGCAGACGAATAACGCACGCAGGCGTAACAATCACTGGATCACTTTACATAAGTGCTGTCGGCTGACTCAGGGGAGCCTCGTGAGTAAGCTCGGCTTGGCCGAGCGGGGGCTGTTCGACCCGCTAGATCGCGGGCCGGGCAGTAGACAACAGGTTTTCGCAAGACTTGCCGGGGCCGGCCTTCATGGGTCTCAGCCTTTGATAACCGCCACCGGGCGCAGCCTCGCCACCTTCTTGGCGATGCCGGCCTTGGCGACCACCT
>JBGMQN010000036.1:5371-26101 GCA_048054495.1 Anaerolineales bacterium | reverse complement strand
GCCACCGGGCGCAGCCTCGCCACCTTCTTGGCGATGCCGGCCTTGGCGACCACCTCCACCACCGCGTCCACATCCTTGTAGGCTTGCGGAGCTTCCTCCGCCAATCCCGGCATCGACCCGGCCCGAATGTGAATCCCCCGCTTTTCGAGCTCGTCTTTGAGCCGATCCCCTCGCACGGTCTTCTTGGCTTTCTTCCGGCTCATGGTCCGCCCCGCGCCATGACATGTCGAACCGAATGACTGCTCCATGCTGCCCTCGGTGCCTAGAAGCACCCAGGAGGCGGTGCCCATGCTACCGGGCACGAGCACCGGTTGGCCCAGCGATCGATACTCCTCTGGCAGACCCTCGTAGCCAGGCCCAAATGCACGCGTAGCGCCCTTCCGGTGCACACACACTCGCAGACGCTCGTCCCCCACCTGATGTTCCTCGATCTTGCCCATGTTGTGCGCGATATCGTAGACCTGCCTGAGATCCCAATTGGCCACGCGTCCGCCCAGCGCCTCTTCAAATGAACGCCGGGCGTGATAGGCCATGATCTGTCGGTTGGCGAAGGCATAGTTGGCCGCGCAGCCCATGGCACCCATATAGCGCTTTCCTTCGGGGGAATCCAGCGGAGCGCAGACCAGCTCTCGATCAGGGAGCTGGATCTTGTAGCGCTGCACGGCGGGCTGAAATTCGCGTACGTAGTCGGTACACACCTGGTGTCCAAATCCGCGTGAGCCGCAATGAATCTGAAGTGCGAGGTGGCCGGCGGCCAACCCCATTGCGGTGGCTGCCTCGTCTGAGAAAACCTCCTCCACAACATCCACCTCTACGAAGTGATTACCGGCTCCCAGCGTGCCGAGTTGTGGACGCCCTCGCTGCTTAGCCCGCTGGCTGAGGGCCGAGGGATCAGCCCCCGGGATGCGTCCCGATTCTTCCGTGCGCGCGATGTCATCCTCCTCGGCAAATCCATTCTTGAGCGCCCACTGCGAACCCTCGCGGCACACCCGATCCAGTTCCTTGGCACTCAGTGGGACGCTGCCTTTGACGCCCACGCCGCTTGGACAGTTTCGATACAGCGCCGTGGCGAGATCCGAAAGATAGGGCTGCGCTTCACCAAAATCCACGTCGCTGGCCAGCAGCCGGACTCCGCAGTTGATGTCATATCCAATGGCTCCTGGTGAAACGACCCCACTGGGCAGCTGAGTGGCTGCCACACCACCAATTGGAAAACCGTAGCCCTGGTGCACATCCGGCATTACGGTCACATGGCTGACGAGTCCCGGCAATGTGGAGGCGTTTATGGCTTGCTGCAGCGACTTATCCCCCAAAGCGGCTTCCAACAGGCGTTCATCCGCAAATATCCTTACGGGAACGCGCATGCCCGCCTGATAGGAGGTCGGGATCTCCCACAAGTAGGGTGTCAGACGCGTGAAATCCTGCTTCCGGATTTGTGTCATCGGAAATCTATCCAGTCACACATCAAAGACGATGGTGGTCTCCAGACCCTCGGGAGATTCCTGGATGTGAAGCTCGTTGTAGGTGACCGCTTTGATGGGTTTTTCCATCGAAACAATCGGAACAACGTGGATCGACCCCAGTAACTTCCGATCGTCCGAAATTTTCAGGTCAATCTCACGGAACGCCAGATGTTCCAGTTCCAGCGCAAGGAGCAGTTCATGAAGCCAGTCGACGAGCAACGATTCACTATCCATCGCTTGAATCTCGATTTGGCGCTCCAGCCCCACGTCGTCGCCTGTTCGGACCCCGGCAAGTTCCATCATTCCAAGTGCCGCGTTTGCAAAGAGCGCTGGAAGGTCACGCCCCCGAACCTTGAGCGCCCAATCCGCTGTATGCTCGATTTCCTCGTAATTCGCCAATGCGGGGTCGGTCATGCGGATAGTATATCCCAGCCAATATTTCCCACTTTGAACCGCACCCCAGCTTGTTATAGGATAAAGTGCGTCGTTTATTGGAACGCGTATAATTTTTGCCGTGGACGATCCAGCCATCCTCATCGATCAACTGCAAGCCTTTGTCGATCAGCTGCTCAAAGCGATGTCAAAGGGTAAATTTCCGCGCGCTGAAGTCGTCGCCAAGTGGGCAGGCGAAATCCAAGCGGGAGCCAAAGATGGAGAGGGTGGCCATCGGTATGCGCCCGACCAATACACGATGAGCATGCACCCCAAGGACTATGTCGGGCTGACGGGGGATGGCAACGCATCGCACTCCGACCTTATGGAGGCCTTGCGAACCTCCCTCGAATCCGCTGGCTACCGGCTGATACGGGAACCGCATATCACGCTTGCTACGGATCCAACCCTCGACCGTTCGACCATCCGTGTGATTGCCTGGCACAGCAGCGATCCCGCCCTGGGGCCCATCGCAAGTGTGGAGCCAGCCACCGAAACGCCGCCCGAGGGAGCGTTTTTTATCGTGGATGGGAGCAAGCACTACCCATTAGACCGGCCGCTCGTCAACATCGGACGCCGGCTGGACAATCATCTTGTTCTTGAGGATCCGCACATCTCACGACGCCACGCTCAGCTGCGCGTTCGCGGCAGCCGATTTGTCATCTACGACCTCAATTCAACTGCTGGAATGCGCGTCAACGGAAAGCAAGTTCAGGAGTGGGTGCTCCAGCCAGGCGATGTGGTGACGCTGGCCACGGTACAGCTGATATATGGCGAAGACCTAAAGGGGCCGCCGGACGTGACGCCGCCTTACAAGCCACCGTTCAAACCAGACATCGATCGAGACAAAGTCACGCCGCTAGACCTCAGCACAATCGAGCTGGACAAGATCGAACTCGGCACGCGGAAACTCGACCCAGGTCAGTCCGGCGCCAAGTCCTAACTCCTTGAAATCCAGGGCTCAGAATCCGAGCGTATTCTGCGTTTATAATCACGCCTGATGCGTGAGCAGCTCTCCAAACTTGAAGGCCAGCTGGAGAACCTCTTCGAAGGCTCTCTTGCGAAGCTCATTGGGGAAGAGATCTCGGCCGGTGCATTGGCCAGTCAGTTGGCGCGCACGATGGAAGATGGCCTTCGCCGCGATGAGACCGGCAACGCGTACGCCCCGAGCGAGTTTGCCCTTACGCTGCATCCGGACGACGCCAAGCGCATTGTGGACCAGGCCCCAGATATCCAGGCCACGCTGTCCGAAAGCTTGGCACAGGCTGCCCAGCGGTGCGGCTACTCCCTTACACACCAGCCCAGCATTACGCTGGCCTCCGATCCAACCCTCGCTCGGCGAGAAATAAGGGTGATCTCCTGGCACAGCAGCAATCCACTTGAGTTCACAAAAGCCATGGAGCGCCAACCTCAAGGTCAGGGCGTGCTGCTGCCAAAGGGCGCATTCTTGATTCTCGGAGATGGGCGCCACTACGCGTTGGATCAGCCGGTGATCAATGTAGGACGCAGAATCGACAATCAGATCGTCCTGGAGGATGCGCACGTTTCGCGAACTCATGCGCAGCTGCGCGTGCGGGACCGAAGGTTCGTTCTCTTTGACCTGGGGTCAACCGGCGGAACTCAAGTCAATGGCCGCAAGGTGAAGCAGCATATCCTGCGACCGGGTGATGTCATAACGATCTCCGAAGCGAGGTTGGTCTATGGAGAGGACGATAGCGGTCTGCCCGATACGGCTACTGCGTACACACCGCCGTTCCCCCCACGCCCCGCTGGAGATCAAGAAACCGAAACAGGCGGTTGGGATAACGAAGAGGGGCGATGAGCCCCGAATTCGTGCTGCTGGCGCTTCGCCTGGCCCTGGCGCTGGTTCTTTATGCCTTTCTCGCGGCCACGCTCGTTTTCTTGTGGCGAGACCTCAGGTCCGCAACCCTCGACACGAATGTTCCTCCGCAAGGCTATCTGGAACTCTTGAGCCAGCCCGGGCCCGGGCAGGTTTTCCCACTTAGCAATCTGAACCTGATTGGCAGAGCCGACGACAACACGATCATACTGGATGAGGAGACCGTCTCCGGTCACCATGCCCGGCTATCCTATCGCGGGGGCCAATTGCTGTTGGAGGATTTCGGCTCAAGGAACGGAACTACTGTGAATGAGTTGACGTTAGAGGACCCGATGGTGGTTACCTTCGGCGATGAGATCCGGTTTGGCAACGTGCGCTTGGCGTTAAAGGGGGGGCAGCCGCCTATAGGAGCGGGCGCCGAGCAAGGGAATGGCTAGCATGACACTGGGAGTGATTGGCGGATCGGGGCTGTACTCGATGGAAGGGCTGCAAATCGTAGAAACCCGCACGGTCTCTACTCCCTTTGGTCCTCCCAGCTCGCCGCTGATAATAGGCGAGCTTCAAGGCTCCCCGGTCGTGTTTCTGGCCCGTCATGGGCAAGGGCACACCCTTTCACCCACCGAGGTGAACTACCGGGCAAACATATACGCGCTTAAAGACATGGGCGTTGAGCGAGTGGTGGCGATCAGCGCGTGCGGCTCTCTAAGGGAAGACTACGCTCCAGGACATGTCGTGGTCCCGAACCAGATCGTCGACCTCACGCGCCTACGGCAAGGCAGTTTCTTTGGCGAGGGACTTGTGGCCCACATCAGTGTGGCTGACCCATTCTGCCCAGATCTTTCGTCCTTGGTTGTGGAGAGCCTTCAAGCTGCGCAGGCGGAAGTCCACGAAGGCGGAACCTCGATCACAATTGAGGGACCACGCTTCTCCACCCGCGCCGAATCCAACACTTTCCGCGCTTGGGGAATGTCGATCATAGGCATGACAACTTCGCCAGAGGCCTTCCTGGCGCGCGAGGCTGAGATGTGCTACTCGGTCATGGCTCCTGTAACCGATTTCGATGTCTGGCACAAGTCGGAAGCCCCCGTAACCGTCGAGATAGTGATGCGCACTTTGGAAGCAAACACCCAGATTGTCCAGGCCGCCATTTCTGAGCTCACCCGTCGGTTGCCTGAGGAGCGAGACTGCATTTGCAAAGATGCCCTCAAAGATGCCCTCACCACCCCGCACGACTCAATCCCACCAGGCACGCTGGAGAAACTGAAGCCCCTGGTCGAGCGATATTACAGCTGAAGACCAGGCAAACAGGGAGCCCGCTTGCTTAGCGAACCCACGCCCGGAGGTCATATTGCGCACGGCCGACGCGAGTCGCGCCTGCTGTGGCTGGCATTCGCCTTTCTATCTCTGGCTGGATTGACGATCGCGTTGGCAGCTGGCCTAAATTCTTTAGCGAGCGTTCAGCACCTGGTGGTGCTCCCGGTCTGGGGGCTGGCGGCCTGGCTGATCCACCGCACTGCGGACCGATACCATCCGCTGCGAGACCCCTATTTGCTGCCAATCGCGATGCTCCTCGCCGGCTGGGGTCTGCTGATGGTGTGGCGTCTCTCGCCCGGACTGGGGTCACGTCAGACCTTGTGGTTGCTGCTGGGCGCGGCAGCCATGGTGCTCATCTTGAGGGGACCGCCCGGGCTGGAATGGCTTCGCCGTTACCGCTACTTGTGGCTGCTGGGCGGGATTCTGCTCACTGCGATGACCCTAGTTTTCGGCACCAATCCCGCAGGCGGGGAACCGAGACTATGGCTCGGATGCTGCGGAGTGTTCTTCCAACCCTCCGAGCCGCTTCGGCTGCTTCTTGTAGCCTTCGTGGCTTCCTATCTGGCGGATCGCAAGCTGGTGGGTCGCCCAGCCAGTTTCACACGGGATTTCATCCCGCTTTTTCTGGCGGCAGCACTGGCCGCCCTCCTGCTTTTTGCCCAGCGGGACCTGGGCTCGGCTACTCTTTTCCTCGCGGTCTTGGCTTTCATGATCTACGTCGCCTATGGTCATCCAGCTGTGCTAATTGGGGCCGGGTTGCTTGCGCTCTTGAGCGCCATTGTCGCGCACCAAATGCTGGATATCGTCCAGGTTCGATTTGAGGCTTGGCTGAGTCCCTGGGTCAATGCAAGTGATTCCGGCTATCAGGTCGTTCAGTCCCTGATTGCTGTGGCAAGTGGCGGTGTGTTCGGTCTGGGACCGGGGCTTGGCGCCCCGACCTTGGTTCCCGTCGTGCAGTCGGATTTTGTGTTCTCGGCGGTGGCCGAGGAGTGGGGCATGTTTGGAGCGCTGGCAATGATCGTGCTGTTTGCGCTCCTGGTGGGTCGTAGCCTTCGCACCGCGGCAAGGCGAAAGGAGCCTTTTGCGGTCCTGCTCAGCGCCGGGATTGCGATAGCTATTGGCCTGCAAGCGATTCTGATCGTGGGAGGGGTGCTCCGGCTCCTGCCTATCACGGGTGTCACGCTTCCGTTTATTTCATACGGAGGATCCTCGCTGGTTACGAGCTTCGTGGGACTCGCATTTATCGTGCTCTTATCTAGAGCTCGCCTGCCCGGGGCGGGCCAGTTCGCACGGCCGGTGCTCAACACGCAGATCCTGCTGAGCGTGGGCTGGGCGGCGATCGCGCTCTCATTGGGTTGGTGGGCGATTATAAGAGCGGAAGCCCTGACGACCCGTACCGATAATCTACGCCGGGGACTGGGAAGCCTCGTGTCTCCGCGCGGGATGATCATGGACCGCAACGGGTCTCCATTGGTCTCCACCGTTGGCCAGGCAGGCGAATATCAGCGCAGCTACGACGATCCTGTGGGAGGCTCCGTCACTGGCTATGATTCTTTGGCCTTTGGCCAGGCCGGGATCGAACGATACATGGACCCCTATCTGCGAGGAGAGATCGGTCCGAGTCCGCTGGAGATCTGGTGGAGCAAGCTAGTCTACGGAGTGCCTCCCGCCGGATCGGACGTACGGCTCACCGTGGATGGGGAGCTACAGCGCGCGGCGGCGAAGGGTCTGGAAGGGTTGCGGGGCGCGGTTGTCGTTCTGGATGCAGTCACGGGAGACGTTCTGGCCAGCGCCTCAGCTCCCAGCTACGACCCAAATAGGCTGGATGAAGAGTGGCCGGAGCTCGTGGCCCGTGTGGATGCCCCGCTCCTGAATCGAGTCGTTCAGGGCAGCTACCAGCCGGGCATGGCGGTAACGCCGCTCTTGTATGCGTGGTCAATGGCGGAAGATCTCATCGATCCTGGCGACGCGGCGCCTGAATTCTCGAAGGCGGTCGAACTATTCGATCGTACACTGACCTGCCCGGCGACCGCGCCCTCTGGGAGCTGGAGCGAGGCGCTCGAGAATTCGTGTGCAGGACCATTCGTGGTTCTGGGCGAACGTCTTGGGCCGGAAGGGATTTCGCAAGCTTTTGCCGCGTTTGGGCTCACGGCGCCCCTCGACATCCGGCTGACCTCCGCTCAAGCACAGCCGCTCGAGTTGGCAGACGACCCGCAAACACTGGGACTGGAAGCGATCGGGCAGGGCGAGCTGACTGTCACGCCGCTGCAGATGGCAAGAGCCTACGCCGTCCTGACCGGTGCCGGCGTTCGTCCCTCGCTTACCATCGTGGACGCGTACCGACCTAAGGAGGGCGAGTGGCAGCTCTTATCTCCGCTGGGTGGGGAGCAAGTAGTTCTCTCTCCAACCGAGGCGCAGGTGACGCTCGACGCGTTATCGACCTACAGCAGCGAATTCATTGGCTATGAGGTTGAAGCCCTGAGTGGAGAGGAACCCGTGGCCTGGTTCATCGGAATCGGGCCTGCAGGGCGATTGGTGGTCGTGCTCATTGAGGACGCCGAACCGGCCCAGGCTCGAGAGCTCGGCCTTGGGCTGCTGGAGCTCGTCAGCGACCTTGACCTTGCTCCTCCTGACAGCTAGAATGTTGGCAGGCGGGCACTAGGACCTGCCAACAAAACACAGCATTCGCTAGTCCGGACCTCCGGGAAGAGTTCCTTCTCGGAGGTTTTAGTGGGAAAAACAAATGGTCAGAATTCGCTTTCGAAGAGTAGGTGCTAGAAATCAACCAAGCTTCCGCATTGTCGCGGCAGACAAGGAAAGCCCGCGCGATGGGCGCTTCCTTGAGGTCCTGGGATCCTACAATCCGCGTACCAATCCTTCCACAGTGCAAGTGGACGAGGCGCGCCTATTTCATTGGATGTCGAACGGCGCACAACCCTCCGACTCGGTCGTGCAGACCCTGCAGACCTTTGGAACCTGGGAGCGCTGGGAGCGATTCAAGAGCGGCGAGTCGCTGGAAACGCTGACCCAGGAAGCGCAGGCCGCAATTCCTGAGGTCGATCCTCGCACGCGGAGAGACGACCAGATCGGCCAGCGTTCGAAGAAGCGGCGGCGGCATCCGGATGCAGAGCCCGAGCCCGAGGCTGCAAAGACCGCGGATGCTGATGCGGCCGAGACCACGAAGGCCAAGGCGGAGACGACGGAAACCGCGGAAGCTGAGGCGGAACCGGTAGCGGCAGAAGCCGAAGTTGAGAAGGAAGCCTCTCAAGCGGAAACCGCGCAGTCCAGCGCGGATGCAGGCGAAGGTGAGCCCGAGGGGGATGCTGACGCAGAATCAGCTGATGCCGAGGCTGATGCCGATGCCGAGGCAGAACCCGCCGAGGCAGAACCCGCCGAAGCAGAACCCGCCGAGGCAGAAGATGCGGAGCCGGCTCCGGACCCTCAAGAAGGCGAGTAGCGGATGCAAGAGTTGATCGACTATATCGCTCGCTCCCTGGTTGATGATCCGACCGAGGTCTCTGTGACGGTGCGCGAGACCGGGCGCGAATTACGCGTCGAGCTAAGAGTGGCCGAAGAAGATATGGGACGCGTGATTGGGCGGAAGGGGCGTGTGGCCAATGCTATGCGCACCTTGATGAGAGTCATATCTTCACGGCAAGGCGTCCGCAGCTCGCTCGACATCATTTGATCCTCCATATTGAGTAACCTGCCCCTCCTCAGTTGCCCTCGGGAGGCCCGGACCCCCACCCGCGTGCTGCTTCACATTCGAATGGTGTAGGCGTGGACGACCCGGATCATATGGCGGTTGGGCGTGTCCTGCGCCCGCATGGCATACGGGGCGATCTGCTCGTAGAACCCTATTCTGAAACCATCCGTTCCATCGAGGCAGAGAGCGAAGTATTCATAGGATCGCTGCAAAATCCCCGCACAGTAGTGTCCTTGAGGAGCCACCGCAACCACATGATCTTGCGTGTCGAGGGGTGTGAGGATCGGGAGACGGCGGAGGCGTTCAGGGGCAACGAGCTGCTCATCCCGATGCAGGCCGCCGAGCCGTTGGCAGAAGGCGTTTACTACCGCTGGCAGATCCTGGGGTTGGCGGTGATGGAGCAGGGGGGCAAGCATTTAGGCACCGTCAGGGACATCCTGGAGACTGGCGCCAACGACGTTTATATCGTCCGGGGAGATGGCCCTCGCGAGTTGCTGCTGCCGGCGATCGAAAGCGTGATTTTGAAGGTGGATCTGGAAGCCGGTCAGCTACTGGTTCGGCTGCCTGAGGGGCTGGAGTAGCGGGAAGATGGACGCCCAAACGCGCCTTGCTTGCTCGGCCTATACCCTCATGGTAGACTGACCCGGTCTTCCCCAAGGTTGAAATTGGCCGAAAAAACCCGTACGGATCACATGGTCGACCGCCTGAGGGATCTGCAGTCCAGGACCCCAGACGTCGAAGCCTCCGCAGTCGTCAGCGTAGACGGGCTGATCATCGCTTCCTCGCTGCCCGCGGGGGTGGAGGAGGATCGAGTATCTGCCATGTCTGCCGCGATGATTAGCCTTGGGGAAAGAATCGCCACAGAATTGGGCCGAGGGTTCCTGGATGAGGTCTATATACATGGTGAGGACGGATACGTGCTGCTTATGTCCTCCGGGCAAGACGCAGTCCTGACCGTGCTCGCCAGGCAGCAAGCAAAGCTCGGCCTGGTACTCTTGGAAATGCGCAGAGCAGTAGGAGATCTGGAGGAACTAGTCGGATGAGGGTTGGGCAGCTGCCCACAAATCACTTACCGAAACAGGGTGGGGAGGCTAACTTAGCCTCCCCACCGCTCTTTACAGGGGAAGGGTGAAATGACCAAATACGTTTTCTTGACCGGTGGAGTTGTCAGCACGGTGGGCAAAGGAGTGACCGCAGCCGCAATTGGAAAGCTGCTCAAGGAACGCGGCCTTAAGGTTTCCATTCAAAAGCTGGATCCCTATATCAATGTCGATCCGGGGACCATGAGCCCCTATCAGCACGGGGAGGTCTTCGTGCTGGATGACGGATCGGAGACGGATTTGGACCTGGGTCATTATGAGCGCTTCATCGATACAAGCCTCAGCAGAGTCTGCAATCTGACCACCGGCCAAATCTACTCCAATGTCATTGCTCAGGAGCGTCGCGGAGACTTCCTTGGGGGCACCATCCAGGTCATTCCCCACATCACGAACGAAATCAAGAACCGCATCCACGAGGTTCATCAAGTGACGGAGGCCGACGTCGTGATCTGCGAGGTCGGGGGAACGGTCGGTGACATCGAATCGCTGCCCTTTTTAGAGGCTCTCCGGCAGATAAGATCGGATATTGGGCGGGAGAACGCGCTGTTCGTGCACGTAACCTGGCTGCCATATATTGGCGCGACGGGTGAGCTGAAAACCAAGCCTACGCAACATTCGGTGCGCGAGCTCAGAGGGATCGGCATCTCACCGGACGTGATCATCGCTCGCTCGGATCACCCGGTAGGGGAGAGCCTGCGAGAAAAGATTGCGCTGTTTTGTGACGTCGAACCGAAGGGTGTGATTCCGCTCACGACGACCAGCAGCCTCTACGAAGTCCCATTGTTGCTGGAAGCGGAGGGCCTGGGGGACCATATTATGAATCGCCTGGGTCTCAGCCCAACTCAATCACCGGACTGGTCCGAGTGGGAGGATTTGATCGCGCGGGAACGGGAGCAGCGTCCAAAGATCAGCATCGCGCTCGTGGGCAAGTATGTGGAGCTGCAAGATGCCTACATGAGCGTGCGCGAAGCCGTCCGGCATGCGTCGCTGGCCGGCGGAGTCGAAGCGGAAATCCTTTGGCTGCACGCGGCCGAGCTGGAGAAAGGCAGGGGCTGGGAGGATCTCGAACGGGCGGACGGAATCATTGTCCCCGGCGGATTCGGTTCGAGGGGCATAGAAGGAAAGATAGCCGCCGCGCGCTACGCGCGAGAAAATCGGATTCCCTATCTGGGATTGTGCCTGGGAATGCAGGTAATGGTGATCGAATTCGGGCGGCATGTGCTTGGAAGCGAAGATGCGAATTCGACGGAATTCGATCGAAGCACCCCACATCCGGTGATCGATCTGCTTCCGGAGCAACGTGGAATAGGGGATATGGGTGGCACCATGCGATTGGGGCTCTATCCCTGCAACTTTGTCGCGGGCACGCTTGCGGAGGGCGCCTACCAAACCGCCTCGGTCGACGAACGTCATCGTCACCGCTATGAGTTCAACAACACATATCGCGAGATCCTGGCCGAACATGGGATGGTGTATTCCGGACTCTCACCGGATGGCCGGCTGGTAGAAGTCGCCGAGCTGAGCGATCATCCCTTCATGATCGGCAGCCAATTCCATCCCGAGTTTCTCTCCCGGCCGAACCGGCCACACCCGCTCTTTGCAGGGCTTATTCAAGCCGCCAGTAGGCGGCAACAGACTCAGGAGCAGGAAGCTCCCGCCAGATCCACATCAGTGAACTAGTCTTTTAAATGAAAATCGCCCCCTCTAGATGGAGGGGGCGATCCTTCCTTGAGAGTGGTTAGGCCTCTCTGACCAATTCCGGAGATTCCATGATGCGCTGTCGTTCGGCGCTGAGCTTCGCAATTCCGTTGCGGGTCTGATTGAGCAATCGAGTGAGCTCGTCCTCCAGCGCGGCGAGCGATTCGACGCTGTATTCATCCGCTTTTGAGCGCATAGCTTCTGCGTCGGCTCGGGCCTGGTCCAAGATCTGCTCCGCCCGTTCATGTGCGGCTTCCACGACGGAATCCCGTGAAAGCGATTCCTCGCCACGGCGTTTCGCAAGTGAGAGCGTGCGATTGGCCTCTTCCTGCGCCTGCGCCATCACCCGATCGCGCTGCGCCAAGACCTGCTGTGATTTCTTTACCTCATCCGGGATCGAGATGCGCATCTGGTCGATAATCTCAAGCACACGATCCTCGTCAACCACTACGCTGTGGGTGAGCGGGATGGGCCGGCTCTCATTGAAGAGCTCTTCTAGTCGGTCCACGAGGTGGAGAATGTCCATTACAAGGCCTCCGGCCAAGTTTGATAAATCTGCGGAAGATTACACCTAACTGGGAATCTGGTCAAATAGGGGGGTGCCCGCTAGTCTCTCAACGAAGTCATGTCAACCGCGTCGTTCCCAACCACCTTGAACTGGCGCTCAAGCGCCGCCAACACATGCCCCGGCACCATGCTGCTTACATCCCCCTCCAGGGAGGCGATCTCGCGCACGGTGGATCCGGTCAAGAAACTGTGTTCCTCATGCGTTATGAATGCCACCACCTCAACTTCGGGTGCGAGCCGGCGATTGGCCAGCGCCATTCGGAATTCGTGCTCAAAGTCAGAGAAGACCCGCAGGCCACGCACGATGACCTGTGCCTCTACCTCACGGCAGTACTCCACGATCAGGCCGCTGAACATCGAGATTCGAATTCCCTCGTCCTTTGCAAAGGCCTGTTGAACGAGCTCCAGCCGTTGCTCTGGGGAAAATAACAGGCTTTTGAGCGGCCGGTCGTATACGGCCACGATCAGCTCATCGAAAACCAGGGCTGCCCTGTGGGCAATGTCAATGTGTCCGTAGTGAATGGGATCAAAGGTCCCCGGGAACACGGCTCGAATCATCAGCTAATCTCTCCCTTTCCATTGGTCCAGAAACGATCCACTGCCGTGGCAAGCGCCTGATGTTGCGGCGCCTCCAGATTGGGGTCTTCTTCAAATAGACGCGTGGCCTGGCTGCGCGCCTTCTCGATCATCTGCAGATCGGTAAGGCGCGCCGCGCGCAGCTCGAGGAATCCAGATTGCCGTGTTCCAAGAAAGTCGCCAGGTCCGCGTTGCTTCAGGTCCCTATCCGCGAGTTCGAATCCGTCCGAGGTCTCTTCCATCGCCATCAGTCGCTCGTTTTCGCGCTCGCGATCGCTGGTCGGGATCAAGAGACAATAGGATTGATGATTGCTCCGCGTGACCCTGCCGCGGAATTGATGCAGCTGCGAAAGTCCGAAGCGGTCGGCTCCTTCGATAAGGATCACGGTGGCGTTGGGAACGTTCATGCCTACTTCGACCACTGATGTAGATATGAGCACATCGTACTCGCCTTGCCGAAAAGCGCTCATCACACGTTCTTTCTCATCCGGCTTGAGTCGTCCATGCAGCAGACCCAATCGATACTCTGGAAAGGCGTTTTTCTGCAGGCGCTCGTGCTCGTCGACCGCCGCCTTCGCCTGAACCTTGTCCGAGCCCTCCACCAGGGGATAGATTATGAACGCCTGATGGCCGGCTTCGAGTTGGCCGCGGATGAAGGTGTGCGCGCGGGCCCGTTCAATGGGGCGGAAAACACGAGTTTCGACCGGTAGTCTACCGGGAGGCATCTCATCCACGATCGTGAGGTCGAGATCTCCGTAGATCGTGAGCGCCAGGGAGCGTGGGATGGGAGTGGCAGTCATCACGATCAAGTTGGGGTTCACTCCCTTGCTGCGCAGCGCGGCCCGCTGGGCTACCCCAAAGCGGTGCTGTTCATCGATAATAGCCAGTCCGAGCTTCTTGAATCCTACCGGGTCCTCGAGCAGCGCGTGTGTGCCAACAACGAGCTGGATCTCCCCCCGGCCGAGGCCTTCCCTGATTTCTACCTTTTCCGCCTCCGGTGTCGATCCCAACAGCAGCCGGATCGACGACTCAGGCAGGTACTCAATAAATGTCGCATAGTGCTGCTCCGCCAGAATGCTGGTGGGAGCCATCACGGCGGATTGCATCCCCGCGCTTGCTGCCATGCCGATGGCGGCCGCAGCAATCACCGTCTTGCCGGAACCGACATCTCCTTCAATTAATCGGTTCATGGCGACCGGGCGTGCGAGATCGGCACGCACTTCAGAGAGCGCCTTGCCCTGGGCGCCGGTCAGCTGATAGGGAAGACCGGCCAGGAAACGGTCCATCCATTCGTCCTGAACTTCAATAGGCTCGGTCTCGAGCTCTTGCCATCCGCGTTTCTGACGCATGACGCCGAGCTGCAGGAAGAGCATTTCGTTGAATGCCAGGCGGTATTGTGCGAGTTTGAGCTGATCCCAGCTGTCTGGAAAATGGACCTGGTGGAATGCCGATCCGAACGGCATCAGGTCGGCTTCAGCTACAACTGCGGGAGGCAGCGGATCGGGCACGCGCTCCGCATGACTTTGGACGACCGAATTGATCACCCTGCGCAGCCACTTTGCTGTCACCCCCGCCGTGAGCGGATAGACCGGAACGATGCGATTGGTATGGACCTGCTTTCGCTCCAGCGGTTCCCACTCGGGGCCGTTCATGGTGAGCTTGCCCAAATACTGCTCGATTCCGCCGGAGAGCACGACCGGTCTGCCAACCTTGAGGCGGTTGGCAATCCAGGTCTGGTTGAACCAGGTCACCCCAATCGATCCGGTTCCATCGCTGACGGTGGCCTCCACCAGCTTGAGTTTGCCCCCGCGGACGGGGCGAACCGAGATCTCCTCCACGGTCCCGATGATCGTGACCTCCTCACCGAGCTCCAGCCGGTTGATCGTCTTCAATTGCGAGTAGTCGTCGTAGCGTCGGGGGAGGTGCCAAAGCAAATCCTCCAGTGTCTCCAGGCCAAGCTTCTTGAGAGTCTTAGCTGATTTCGGGCCAATGCCCGGCACTGCAATGAGAGGGGAGTCGAGCGCCGCGGGTTCGGCGGGCGGAGCCGCACTCGAAGATTTTGGCGCTTTGGCTGCGCTCGAGGCGGGCTTTTCGGCGGCAATTCCTGAGGTACCGGCTTCAATCCGTTCGGGCCCATTCCCTGCCATGCTTCCTTCGGTCTGAACTGAGTCCGAGCTAACCAAGCTCGCCTGCTCCTGCGGGATCTCGGGACTTGCCTCCGCCTGGGAGCGTCCCTGCCCCACAGGCTCGGTACCCGCTCCCTCAGACTTGCCAGGGGGTGATGTTAGCTCCGGATACTCAGCGCGTAGCCGATTCCACAGGCCCCGCAGTGTCTCTTCTCTGGACTTAGCCGACAGCCGAGGATAGTCACGCAGTCTGGCAACCACAACCTTTGCCAATTCTGGTGGTACACCAGAATCCCGCGCCTCTTCTTCCCAGGGGTCCAACATTCTGTCGAGCCCTCCAACCACCGCGCCGTTGTCGAAGCCACGCTCTGCTTCGAGCGTCAGGTAATTGGCTAGCTTTTGAATGGCGGAATTCAAGGCGTTAGAGTGCCTCCTCCTCACTCTCCAGGACCACCAGGCCGAGGCCATTTAGCCCCACATAGGTGGCCAATGCAGGTCCGTAGTTGACGTAGCTGATGGGAGTGTCAGGATACAGGGCTTCCAGCCGCTCGGCAACCGATAGTGCTTCCTCGTCTGGCTCGGTAGTGCTGTGAAGGATTCCCAGGTGCTCGATGTCCGAGAATTCCGTAACAAACTCGATCAGCTTTTCTTGGGCCCGAATTCGGGTGCGAACCTTTTCCATCGGAATCAGGCGACCATGCTCGACCGTTAGAAAGGGAAAGATATGGAGCATATTGCCAAGGATCGCCTGCGATCGGCTGACCAGGCCGTTCCGCTCCAGGTAAGCCAGATCATCCAGGAAGAAGACGACGTAGAGCCGGGGGATGATGCCCCGCACCACTCGCACCACATCTTCCAGTGAACTGCCGGCTTCGGCCGCCGCCGCCGCGCGGCTGACAAGCATGCCGAGCCCGGCAGAAAGGCTGGTGGAGTCGATGACTTGTATGTCGCAGCGGCCGCGAAAGCCTTCGCTGGCTTTGACCGCGTTTCGATAGGTGGCGTTGATCCCCACCGAGGTATGGATGGACACGATCTCATCGGTTTCATCCTGCAGCCGAGAATAGACCGAAACCAATTGCTCTACGCTCGGGGGATCTGCGTACGCCTTTCCGGGATCGGCCTCGAAGCGGCTTCGAACCTCGCCCAGAAGCAGGTCGGGACGGTCTTCTACGGCTTGGTCCTCAAACCGCACCGTCGTAGGAACCAGACTGATCAGGTCGTGATGACTGTTCTCCAGGTCGAGGAAGCGGACGGAGCTATCCGTCACAATGTGAATGGTCATTCGATAGAGAAGATCAAATCGTAGTGGGGTTGGCCCCCATGTACGAGCTCGACTTCCTGCTCAGGGTAGCGTTCGCCGATCGTCTGCGCAATTTCCTGTGCCTCCCTTTCCGACAAGTCTGCGCCCCAGTAGAGGGTAATCAGCTCAGATGCGTCGGCTTCGGCCTCTTCTAAAGCCAACAGTGCGGCTTCGAATAGATCCTCCGTTGCGGCGACCAATTCGTCATCCAAGAGCGCAATGATCTGTCCTTCCATGCAGGGAATGCCATTGATCGTAGTACTGCGCGTGGCTCTCGTCAGCTCCGCCGTCTTGATCTCACCGAGCGCGGAATTCATGGAGTCGACAGTCTCTTTGAGATTCCGGTTCGGATCAAGGCAAAACATGGCCGCAATTCCCTGCGGCATGGAGCGAGTTGGCACCACCAGAACCTGCTTGTTGCTCAACTTGGCGGCCTGCTCGGCAGCCATGATGACGTTCTTGTTGTTCGGCAGCACGACGATCTGGTCGGTGGGCAGGTCCTCGACCGCGGAAAGGATCTCTTCCGCGCTCGGATTCATGGTCTGCCCTCCCTCGATAATGGCGCCTGCGCCCATTTCGGCCATGATCTTGGCCAGACCGGCGCCCGAGGCCACGGCCACAACTGCAACCTGACCCGGGCTGACCGCTGCCAGCTGGAGCTCAGAACCTGTGTGCTGCTCGATCCGAACTAGCTGATCCATCAGATTCTCGATATGCACCTCTGTAATCGTGCCCGATTTTTTGCAGTATTCGATGGGTTCATACTCGGATTGGTCGGGGACGTGGATGTGCATCCGCATCAAGCCGTCGCCCTCCGCGATCTGGATGGAGGTGCCCATATCGACCAATCCGGCGGTGAAGGGGCGCAGCTCGAAATCGGAATTGGGCCGGAAGTCGACGACCACTTCCCAGTCCTGGCCACCCTCAATCTCGCCTTCTACCCGCTCCATAAGATGAGGATCGACGTCGATCGTGAACAATGGGACATCCAGATCCAGCCCGGTCGCCGAGCGCAGCATACCTTCCAGGATGAAGAAAAGTCCCTTGCCCCCCGCATCCACCACGCCCGCCTTGGCGAGCACCTCCAGCAAGTTTGGTGTGTTTTCAACCGCCTCATCCGCGGCCTGGACGACACGCTTCAGGATATCTAGGTTTGAGGTCGCCCCGTCCTGAATGGCCTGCTCGGCGGCGGCGGCTACCTCCGTAGATACGGTCAAAATGGTGCCTTCCACGGGCTGCCCGACGCCTCGATAGGCGGTGTCGCGCGCCGCAGCCAATCCCGCCGCGAATGCTGCAGCATCCATCTCGTCCGCGCCGTCGAGCGCGCGGGCGAAGCCCCGCCACAGCTGAGAGAGAATCACTCCCGAGTTGCCCCGCGCTCCCATCTGAGCGCCGTGTGCCAGTGCATGCAGGGCCTCTCCAATCGAGCCTCCTCCGGCGCTTTCTACTTCTTTGCAGGCGGCCTCCATGGTCAGCAGCATGTTGGTGCCGGTATCGCCGTCGGGTATTGGATAGACATTGAGAGCGTTGACCGTCTCCTGGTTGGTCCGCAACCAGGTCATTCCTGCTTCAGTCAACTGCAATAGCCTGTGCGCGTCGACGTACCGAGAGCGCTGTGCAAGCCGTTGCCAGGTTCTTGTGCCTTGCTCAATCATTCAATCTGTATCGCTGACCCTCAAATCCTGCACATGGACGTTGACCGCCACCACCGGGAGCCCGATGGACTTCTCTACCTGATACTGCACTGTATTGGCCACGCTGGTTGAAACGGTTGCGATGCGCGTGCCGTATTCGATGATGATGTAGAGGTCCACTACAATTCCATCCTCACCGACCGCGACCTCGACTCCATGGCGAGGATCGCGCGCGATGGCGTTGGCCAGTCCGACCATGAGGTTTTTCGAGGCCATGCCGACGATGCCATAGGAGGTCAATGCTGCCCTGGCCGCGACCGAGGCGATGGCATTCGGGGAGATTGTGATCATTCCGTGCTCGTTAGTCATTATTTCTATTCAATTCTCGGACGCCACGACCTTCTATGGTAATATTGCGCCCGCGCTCGCTAAGGGAAACAAAAGCCAAATGGCACACTGCGAAACCTGCGGCAAGACGACTGCGTTCGGTCAGAGCCGCAGTTTCTCCATGAAAGCAACCAAGAGAAAGTTTAAACCAAACCTGCAGCGGGCTCGCGTCTTGGAGGAGGGAAGGTTGGTGCGCAAGACGCTGTGCACCAAGTGTATCAAACGTCTTTCAAGGCCCTGAGGCGTTGACTTACGTGATGGAGAGTCCGCAGCCGCGGGCTCTTTTTGTTTGCCGACCGATGAGCAATTCTCGTTCTCCAGTCCATTCGACTTCTGCCGCGCTAGGTATCCGTAGGATCGGCTGACGGCGTTCCCTGGGCTTCCCGGGACGCGAGAGAGCTTCTGAGGGCTGCGATTCCGGCGGCAATTCCATCCTTGTGCTTGAAGATCGCGCTGGCCGCTACGAAGACCTCGGCCCCAGCCTGCCCCGCGAGCGGGGCGGTGCGGGCATCTATTCCCCCGTCCACCTGAATTAACGCCTTCGTTCGGCCCTGCAATTTCAGTTTGCGAAGCTGCTCCACCTCCTGTAGCGGCTCTGGCATGAACGACTGTCCGGAAAAACCTGGATTGACCGTCATTACGAGCAGCAGATCGATGCGCTCGAGCACCTGCTTAACTCGATCGACAGGGGTGCCAGGACTAATCGCTACTCCCGCTCGCAGGCCGAGATCCCTGATGGCCTGCGTGGACTGCTCGAGGTCGGTCGTCGCCTCCACGTGCACTGTGAGAGAATCGGCGCCGGCCTTGGCGAAGTCTTCCAGGTAGCGTTGCGGAGTCTCGATCATAAGGTGCACGTCGAGCGGCAGACGGGTCGCCTGACGCACGGCTTTCACAACAACTGGCCCCATTGTGATGTTGGGTACGAAGTGGCCATCCATCACATCGATATGGATCCAGTCCGCGCCGCCCTTCTCTGCGGCTTGAATAGCGTCTTCTAGGTGCAGGAAATCGGCGGACAGGATCGAGGTGGCAAGAATGAATCCTTTCGCCATTTCGGCAATCATACCTTTCGCAGAATCGGTTGACAAGCAGAGGAATGGATAAGGCATTCGAGATAAACTCGCTCTGTAGGGCAACTGTAAGGGGGTCCAGCCGGTATTTTGCTGATACAGTAAATTTGGGTTTTTCTCAGCAATGGAAATGATGCTTCTGGTCGCAATCCTGCAGTGATTACAATGATCTTGAAGGTTTGATGAGTCGATTGATTGAGCACCGCGGCTCACGAGAGGGAACGATAGTTGGGTGTCCTCGATTCCATTAACCAAATCCTAGGTGGGGACGAGCCGATGCCGGGACCCGCAACCTCGCGGATGGTCGACGAGCGCATAAGGCAGCTCGAGGCGGAAATAGAGAAGCTTCGGCGAGTGCTTCGAGGAACTGCCGCGCTCAATGCGGCCCTCAACTACGAGCGCGTGATGGATATGGCGCTCGATCTGGCGACCAGCGTCCTGACCGACGCAGAGGCAGGGGGATTGGTCAGCGCCTTGCTGCTATTTGACGGCGAGGAGCTTCAGGTGGTCTCCTCGCGCGGCTTCTTGCGAGCCGATCTAAATGCCGAAATCCCCGGGCGCGCGGGAGTGGTCGAGGTGGCAATGTCGTCCGGCCAGCTCGAAATCACATCCGATCCCGCCTCCGATCCCGAGCTGGGCCGGCTGTTGGCGCTCAGAAAATGTAGTGTAGCGGTGTGCATTCCGCTTGTCGTTGGCCTGGAAGTATACGGAATCATGCTCTTTGGTCACCCAAGGGAGGAATATCTCACCGAGGAGGGCCTGGAGATCCTGGAATCCATTGCTCAGCAAGCGGTCGTTGCGCTGCAGAACGCGCGCCTGTACGGCCAGCTGGAACAGGAAAAGCAGCGCATGGCGGAGATTCAGGAGGAGGCGCGCCACAAGCTGGCGCGCGATCTCCATGATGGACCGGCACAGTCTATCGGCGCCATCGCCATGCGCGTCAACTTCGCACGCCGACTTGTGATTCGGGACGCGAAGCGTGCTTCGGATGAGCTGTATAAGATTGAGGAACTGGCGCGGCGAACCTCTAAGGAGATCCGGCAGATGCTCTTCACCTTGCGGCCTTTGATCCTGGAATCGGAGGGGCTGAGAGCCGCGCTGAAGGATCTTTCCCGCAAGTTCGACGAGATGCACAATCAAAAGGTCCATGTGGACGTCGACCCTCAAATCGAGAGCGCCATGGAGGTCGGCAAGCAGGGAGTCGTATTCTTTATCGTTGAAGAGGCCATAAACAACGCCCGCAAGCACGCACGCGCGGAGCACATATGGGTGCGCCTGAAGCGCGACGGTGAGATGGCGCTTCTCGAGATTGAGGACAACGGGGTCGGGTTCGATGTGGCAGAAGTTCAGGACAATTACGAGCAGCGCGGTAGTCTGGGTATGGTGAATCTATACGAACGGGCCGAAATGGTTCACGGAATTCTGCAAATCAATTCTGCTCGCGGCCAGGGCACATGTATCTCGGTCAGGATCCCCATGACGGTCGAGGCCGCAGAACGACTGCATCGCATCGGCGG
>JBGMQN010000036.1:1877-5271 GCA_048054495.1 Anaerolineales bacterium | reverse complement strand
GGCTACCCCAGCGCTTGGCTGAGCTGCTCCAAGTTCTCAAATACCCAATCGGGTTGCAGATCAGAACCCGCAACTTGCTCGGCGGTGGTCACGCCGGTCAGGACCAGGGCGGTCTGCAGCCCGGCGCGCTTGCCTCCCAGGATGTCTGTCTCCAGTCGATCTCCAACGGCAACCGTGTGGGTCACAGGAGTGCCGATCCTTTGCACCGCCTCCGTAAACAAATGCGGCTCCGGTTTCCCGAAGATCGTGGCTTCTCGGCCGGTCGCCGTTTCGAGCGCCGCCAGGATCGCGCCATTTCCCGGCGCAAGGCCGCGCTCCGTGGGAAATGAAACATCCGGGTTGGTTCCCATGAAGAAAGCACCCTCCCTCAAGGCATAGCTTGCTTCTGCAAGCTTATCCCAGGTGAGCGACCAGTCCATCCCAACTACGACCGCTGCCACTCCATCGCTCGATTCCTGCACGATGTATCCGGCATCTTCCAGAGCTTGATAAAGCGCCGGGCCGCCGACGGCATACACGGAAGCGCCCTCCGGTATGTGCTGTCGTAAATAGCCGGCTGCCCCCACTGCGCAGGTGAGCACTTCATGAGGATCAATGGCAACTCCCACATCCTCCATGCGGGAGCGAACCTCCTCAAAGGTTTGGGTGGCGTTATTGGTTGCGAGTACGAATGGAATTTGATGTGCCCTTAGGTGGGAAAATGCTTCCTTGACACCGGGGAGCGGCTTCCCTCCGCGCCAGAGGACGCCGTCCATGTCGAAAATCAGTCCCTGAAGCTCGGAGAAGTGCTTCATCTCATGCATTTCATGCCTGGCTTCGGGAGGCAGGTGCAAGGATGCTGCGACTGCCCTCGTTCTGCAAAGCGGTTTGAGTATAAATGAAGCGGGGCGCTGTACTCAGCGCCCCGTTTTAAGACTCTTTAAATTTGAGAGCCTAGGCGGCATCGCGCAGTTCGAGATCCTCGCTTTGCCTGATTTCCTGACCGTCCTCGCCTAAAAGCTTCGGGCCCTGGCTTCCTGCAATCACGAGTTCATCGACCACGACACCACGAACCTCGGGGCGCGAGGGGATCTCGTACATAACTTCCAGCAGCGAATTCTCCAGGATGGATCGCAAGCCGCGCGCACCCGTCTCCCGTTCGAGGGCCATCTCCGAAGCTAGCTGCAGGGCCTCTTCGGTGAAGATCAGCTCAACCTTATCCATATCAAAGAGCTGCACGTATTGTTTGACCAGGGCGTTCTTGGGCTCGGTAAGGATCTTCCTCAGGGACCCCACATCCAGCGGCTCGACGCTGACAGCCACCGGCAGCCGCCCGACCAACTCGGGGATCATTCCAAAGTGCATCAGATCATCGGGCTCGATGCGCTGCAGCAGTTCCGAGTCATCGAATTGCATGGCTTCCCGCTCTTCGGTGGTGCCGGGGAAACCCACTCGGCCGCGAGTACCAACTCGTTCGGAGATGATGTCTGGCAGGCCGTCGAAAGTGCCGCCACAGATGAACAGCACGTTGGTGGTGTTGATCTGTATGAATTCCTGATGCGGGTGCTTGCGGCCGCCCTGAGGGGGAACGTTTACATCGGCGCCTTCAATGATCTTGAGCAGCGCCTGCTGTACACCCTCGCCAGAGACATCGCGTGTGATGCTGGGATTATCGCCCGATTTGCGGGCGGTCTTGTCCAGCTCGTCCACGTAGACGATGCCGCGCTCTGCACGCTGCATGTCGAACTCTGCGGCCTGGAGCAACCGCAGCAGGATATTTTCGACGTCCTCACCCACATAGCCGGCCTCCGTCAGGGCGGTGGCATCAGCAATGCAGAACGGAACATCGAGGACGCGCGCGAGCGTCTGCGCAAGCAGCGTCTTGCCGACGCCGGTAGGGCCGACGAGCAGGATGTTGGATTTCTCCAGCTCGACCTCTCCGCGCGGGCGGCTGGCAATGCGTTTGTAGTGGTTGTAAACGGCAACTGCGAGCACGCGTTTGGCGTGATCCTGGCCCACGACATATTCGTCCAGGCGGGCGCTAATCTGCTGCGGCGATAGGGAAGGTTTGCCGATTGGCGTCAGCCCCACGGCGTGGGCGTGGCCGATATCCCCGTGCAGTATGTCCCCGCAGAGGTCAACGCACTCATTGCAAATGTAGGCCCCGTCCGGGCCCGATATCAGGCGCTGAACTTCATCCTCGGGGCGATTGCAAAAGGAGCAGCGCCGCGATAGGTCGTCCGCTTCGGTCATGCCAGGTTACTTCTCTACCTTTTCCTTGGCCTTTCCGTCTTCCGCTTCGGCTTCCGCTTTGGCCAGTGCTGCCGGCTCCAGCACCTTGTCGATCAGGCCGTACTTCAAGGCATCTTCTGCGTTCAGGTAAAAGTCGCGCTCGACGTCATGCTCGATGGTTTCGAGCGGTTGGCCGGTGTGTTCTGCGAGTATGTTATTGATCTTTTCGCGTTGGCGCAAGATCTCCTTGGCCTGGATCTCGATATCGGTGGCCTGTCCTTGCGTGCCGCCCATGGGTTGGTGGATGTGGATCGTCGCGTTGGGCAGGGCAAAGCGCTGACCGGGGCTTCCTGCTGCAAGCAGTACCGTTCCGAAGGAAGCCGTAACGCCCACGGCCACGGTTTGAATCGGTGCGCTCAGCTGCTGCATCGTGTCATAGATCGCCATCCCGGCGTAGATCTGGCCGCCGGGGGAGTTGATATACAGGCGGATCAGCCGCTCGGGGTCCTGAGAATCCAACCAGATCAGCTGCGCCACGATGACGTTGCCGACCATATCGTTGATAGGCGTTCCCAGGAAGATGATGCGCTCCTTCAGCAGTAGGGAGTAGATGTCGTAGGCGCGTTCGCCTCGACTGCTGGTCTCGATCACCATAGGGATCAGGGATTGGGGGTTGACGGTGTTCATTCTGGCTCCTTATCTCGCTATTGTCTCGCTATCTAAGAGTCTCGGCAATAGGCCAGCGGTGCGCCTTTCATGGTGCAAGGAGCGCTCCAAAGCGCTTCTCTTCGGCGCATCTGCGTCCCAGCGGCCTATGCTTCTCCATCGGGTTCTGAATCTTCCGATTCCTGCTCAGGATCCCCGTTTACTGGGTCTCCTTCGCCGTTATTGATAACTTCGATCTCTGGCTCCGCCTCATCTTTCGCAGGGTCTTGTCCCTCACGCTCTGCCGTTGCGGCCTCAGGCTCTGCCTCATCTTTCGCAAGGCCTTGTCCCTCACGCTCTGCCGTTGCGGCCTCCGGCTCCGCATCATCTTTCGTATGGCTCTGACCCTCACCCTCGGCCGTTACGGCCTCCGGCTCCGCATCATCTTTCGTATGGCTCTGACCCTCACCCTTGGCCGTTGAGGCCTCCGGCTCCTTATTATCTTTAGCGGGGCTTTGCCCCTCACCCTCGGCCGTTA
>JBGMQN010000036.1:0-1777 GCA_048054495.1 Anaerolineales bacterium | reverse complement strand
GGGTTTTCCCCCTTGGCGATGGATACTAGCCGATCGATCGCCATTTCAAAGAGCAAATCGTTTTCGATACGACGGCGCGAACGAGGCGTATTGAGCGCCTTGAGGACATTGCCTTCGGGATCCTGCACGCTGTTGGCCAGGCGTTCAATGCGGCCGCTGATCTCCTGCTCGCCGACCTCCAGCTCTTCTTCCTCCACCACCTTGCCTAGAATAAGCGCCCGCTTGACGCGCTCTTCTGCGCGAGGGCGGAGCTCATCCCGTACTTCGGCTTCCGTCTTGTCTTCAGCCTGGAAATAGTCTTCAAGAGTGAGGTTTTGCGCATCGAGGCGGTGAGCGATGTCGTGCAGCAGGTCATCCACCTCCTGATCCGCCAGCAGGGGAGGGTAGGTCACCTTGGCGCCCTCGCCGACCTCCTCGAGCGCTTTGTCTGCGTATTCCGCTTCCGTCTCTCGTTCTGCGCTCTCAGCCAGGCTTTCGCGGGCCTTGATGCGCAGGTCGAGCAAGCTCTCGTAGTCGCCCATGGCCTGGGCGAGATCGTCGCTCCATTCCGGCACGAACCGGGATTTGACTTCTTGGCAGGTCACTTCGAAGGTGGCTGCCCGGCCGCGCAGCTCCTCGGTCGGATATTCCTCTCCGAAGGTGTGGGTGAGGGTGCGTGTCTCGTCGGCCTCGATGCCAAGCAGTTCTTCGGCGATGCCCGGAAACGGCCAGTCCGTGTCCTCTTCGATAAGCAGCGAGATGCCGGATTCCTTGAGAACCAGCGCCGTCTCCTCTTCCTCCGGCTCATCCAGGTTCCCCTCGATATCGATAACCGCCACGTCCGACATCTGGACCGGGCGTTCGGCGGGCTCGATGAGCGCCTGTCGCTGGCGGAGATCTTCCATCATGGCTTCGAGGGCCTCGTCGGAGACTTCCGGAGGCTCAAATTTCACGCGCACCTTGCGATAGGCGCTCAGGTCGACTTCCGGAGCCAGTGGCACCACATAGCGGAGTACCAGCGGCTCTCGGCTTATGACTTCGTCGAGCGCGCCAGGCGCGAAGGGCTCGAGCTCGCTGTCCTCGAGCGCCTGTTTGTAGACATCCTGCCCGAGCGTATCGAGCGCCTCGTCGAAGATGGCGTCCTCGCCAAAACGGCCGACTGCCACTTCGAAAGGCACCTTCCCCGGGCGAAAGCCGGGGATCTTGTCCCGCTTGCTCATGCGCCGCGCGGCGGATCGCATGGCCGCGTTGTACCGATCGTCGGGCACCTCGATCGTTAGCTGAACTTGTCGATTTTCTAGCGTTTCAGTATCGACTTTCAAATGATGTGGACCTCAGTTTCCATTTGCCCTCTGGCGTTCGGCCATCTGCAGCGAATGGCGGGCGCCACCTATGGCCGGTGCCCGCACATTCTGGGCGTCGCTGCGATCCTCGCAATGACGTCATTGTCATTGCGAGCGTAGCGAAGCAATCTCCCCCTGGGATTTGCGAAATATCCTGCTCCGGGGAATTGAGGATTGCTTCGTCGCTGCCATCCTCGCAATGTCGTCATTGTCATTGCGAGCGTAGCGTAGCAATCTCCCCCTGAGTATTGCGAAATATCCTGCTCCGGAGAATTGAGGATTGCTTCGTCGCTGCTACTCGTAGTGATCCAAATCTGTCTGCGGGCGCTGCCCATTGCTGGACCCTCTTTGCTCGCGCCCCTCGAGTACTGGTGGGGAAGGTGGGAGTTGAACCCACACGCCCATAGGGCACGTGATCCTAAGTCACGCCTGTCTGCCAATTCCAGCACTTCCCC
>JBGMQN010000049.1:0-10218 GCA_048054495.1 Anaerolineales bacterium | reverse complement strand
TTTTGTAATGAAGTATCGTGTGCGGAGGTCGTGTGTACGGCCGAATGATCAGGGAGGGCACTGAGTGGAAGGCATGCGAGGTTGACCGAATCTGCTGAGTCGGACCATTACCGGCTTGTGGTCCGAGTGAGGGCGAATACCGCCGACCACATGCCTCGCATCCACTACTTGCCAACTTGGCTCATTCCTATGCAAAAAGAGATAGTCCAGGCGATGGCGCCGTAGGGCAGATCCCCACGGCCAGCGGATCTCGTGGGTAGTACCGTCGGCTTGAGGATGAATGTGCCGAAACGTATCCAGCCAACTCTGACGAGTGCGGCGCATTTGAGGGGCATTTTCTGGGGCATTGAAGTCGCCACCTATCACCGCGGATCCATTGCCCGCCACCATCGCCACCCAATCGCGCAGGGCTCCGACTTGCGAGGCGTTGTGCGATTGGAGCAGGCTGAGGTGCACAGAAAACACCCAGAGATTTCCAGAAGGGGTTTGGATTTCGGCTCCTAACGCCAACCGATTGACAAAGCGGCTGATGCGGGGATCGAAGCGACGAACGCGTGTGGATACCAGTGGGTATCGAGCAAATATCGCCAGTCCCTCTTCAAAGCCAATCGTTCCTTGGTGGCCATTGGCGCGTGAGTACAGGCAGCTCATGCCCAGTCGATCCGAAAGCCAGTGATCGAACCATAGATCAGAGGTCCGAACCACTTCTTGGGTCAGAACGACATCGACACCCTCGGCCTCGATCATCCTAGCAAAAGATTCCATGCGTTCTGGCAGCCTGCGGCGCAGCGGCCAGTCGTGCCACAGGTTGGCGGTAAGCACGACGACTTCCTCATTGGATTTCGGCTTGGCCTCGACTGGAAACTGAAGAGTGGTCATCCGGCTACCAGGGTCTGCCATGGCTAGCATCCCGCGGCGCCAGCGCCTAAAAGCCAGGAAGCCCCGGCGCAGGACTGACCCGCGACGAAACCTCCTAAGCCATCCAATAATTGAAACGCGGGCGAACCGCGCGAGCTTCGCTTCGGCAGTCTGAGGCAATCGGAATTCCTGCTCCGGAGGTTCCGGAGCAGCCGATGTTATATCACAGGAGATTTGGAATCATGCTGGTCCGAATGTCCTGGCAGGATTCAATTTCGGCTTGGGGCCTCCGATACCGATCGAGCTAATTCCTTGGAGCGGATCGAGCAGAATCACTTGCCTTTGATTAATTTGGACATTCCTGACAAGAAACCTGGAACGACCTCACGCGGGAAGCGCGGCCAGGTGATAACCACTACTACAGCTACATAACCAATCAACCACCAGCCTACTTGCGGAGCGTACCGCATCGCCACGACAATAAACCATAGATAGATTGGCGCCTGAAACAGCATGGCGGGACCTCGCTGCCAACCCCAGCGCCAGAAGATTAGACCCCAGAGCAGGATGTAGATTGCAGCGTAGGTCGGTTCGAGGAAGCCGGCTCCCACGAGGTACATCAACACACCCAGGGAAACGGCGACGTCGACTTCAAGGTCATGATCGCCGATCCACGTGGGGCCGGCACCGCTCTGCCTGGCGAGCGCGCCGTCAAAAAGATCGCTAGTCCAAGATGTAAGCAGAAGGAAACCAGCCAGCATCAGGGAGTCGCGCGCGCCAACTAAGCTCAGCCAGGCGAAGATTAGGGCGATGAGCACCCGGCTAGCGGTCAGAAGGTCCGCAAGACGCTTAGCATACGCCATCAAATCGATGCCGCCCAGCACGCGGCTCGGCATAACCTTAAATTATTCTACCAAAGAAGAGCCCACTGCTGACCCTGCAAGCTTCTGTTCATGGGAAGAAGAATCTCCCTTGGGATTACATTCGTTGGCTCCTTTTGTGTCATAGGTCACTTATCATATGGGGGCCTAGATGCGTAGGATCAAGGGAGCGGAGGGACCTTCAACATGTCCGACAACGATGTATTTGGTGCCTTCTCGCACCTGCCTCCCGAGCTGCAAGGCGATCTGAAGCTGCTATTTGAGGAGCGCCGGTACTCTCCGGGGCAGGAGGTTTTCCTGCAAGGGGATCCAACAGAGTCTATCTACATCGTGGCCCAGGGTCGGGTCAAGCTGACGCGCGTGGCCCGCGAGGGTTTCGAGAGTGTGCTCTGCGTGCGGCGCCCAGGCGAGTACTTCTGCCCCGTTTCGGTCATCGATCGGGGCCCCCAACTGGGCACGGCGGAAGCAATGGGCGAGGTGGTGCTGCTCGAGGCAGACCGAGAGCAATTCAATGCGCTTTGCGAAGATAATCCCGAACTGCTTGCCATGGTCCAGGGCGCTTGCATCAGTGAGGTACGTAAGCTAATGCAACGTGTGGAGACCTTTGCATTCCGCAACGTACGCGAGCGGTTGGCCATGACCATTCTTGAGGAGAGTCATCGGCAGCGGCTCAACGGGAAACCGGTCGATGAGATCCGAATCACCCAGCAGGAGCTGGCTGGGCTCGTAGCTGCTTCACGCGAGAGCATCTCACGCACCATGACCCTCTTGGAGCGGGATGGAATGGTTCAGACTGGACGCGGCCGCATTCGGATCCTGGAGCGAGAGCAGCTAAGGAAGCTTTCGGGGGTAACTAAATAGGGCGCTAGGCCTTCTCTATTGAAGGCTCTGCCTTCGCGCTGAGCTCGTCGAGCAATTCCATATCCCGCTCCAGATTCCGGTAGCGATTGAATAAGCTCAGCACATACAAACCCATAATGCCCAAGATCACGCTGAACCCGAAGGCCATGTAGCTAAGGGTGTCTGCCGGCGGCTCTTGTAGGTACATTCCCAATCTCTCCTGAAGTTGTCTTCTGATACGGCTAGAACGACATCATCTCCATTTTGCGTTCTTCCACCTTCTCGGATAGTCGCCCCAGTCGAACGCGATACCAGAGCAGCGAGGCGTAGATAAATGTGAAAGTCAGCACACTGAACATCAGGGTTTGCGCCATGCTGGCGGTCATTTCGAAGGTGCCTTCCGCGGTGGGATCGCTGCTGCCGATCACCACCGGATGGATCGTCCGAAATAGGCGAATCGATAGAAACGTGATAGGAACGCTGACGAAGGCCACGATGCCGTAGACCGAGCCAAAGCGCGCACGTCGCGCGGGATCGTCGATTCCCTGCCGCAGCATCAGATAAGCGAAATACAACAGCAGCATAATCGTGGCCGTCACCAGACGCGGATCCCAAGTCCACCAAGTGTTCCAGATCGGCCGGGCCCAAATCGAGCCGCTGAGGATATTGATGAAGGTAAACACGATACCGACTTCAACCGACGCCACCGCCAGCCGATCCCACTTTCGATCGCGCTTGGCCAGGTACACTCCGCCGGAGATCGCCGTGACGAGAAAGGCCAGCGCACCCACCCAGCCCGCCGACACGTGGAAATAGAAGACGCGCTGGACATCGCCCATAACCGCTTCGCGCGGGGCATATATAAACACCGCGTACAGTGCAATCAGGAATAGTGCGATCGTGATACCGGTCAGGATTTTCAGGTTGCGGGGCACAGGTTCCATTTTCTCCTCCACTCACTCTTCCACGACATAGTCGAACGAGACAATCGCGACGCCCAGGAATATGGCGTCGTAGGCTATCAGTAGACTCATCCAGGCCTGGTAATCTTCAGATGGAAGCCCCTGAAGAATGCCGGTCGTGGCTTTGACCGCCGCCACCAATACCGGCAGTATCACTGGAAACAGCAGGATCGGCAGCAGGATATCTCGTGTCCGCGCTTGGATCGCCATAGCCGAAAGCAGCGTTCCGACCACCACGTATCCAATCGATCCGAGCAAGATGACTGCGATAAGACCGGCATGGAACAGGTTCACATTGTAGAACAGGCTGTAAAGCGGCAGGATGATGGCTTCCACGATGATCATAAAGAGCAGGTTGCTGAGCATCTTACCGAAATACAGGGCCGAGCGATCGACTGGAGCCAGCAGCAGCCCGTCCAGGCAACCCCGATCCTTCTCGATGGCCATAGAGCGATTGAGGCCGAGCGTGCCGGCGAAGGCGAAGGTCACCCACAACACCCCGGAGGTGACCGTCTGTCGAGTGCGCAGATTGAGTTCCAGCGCAAAGTTGAAGATCAGGATCACCAATAGTGCAAAGACCAACATGCTGCCGAGCAGCTCGCGGCTGCGCAGTTCGGCCGCGATGTCCTTCCATACGATGGCGCCGACCGCTCGCAGGTAGCCTCCCACCGCGGAACTTCGGACGCTGCTTACTGCGCCAATGCCCTCAGCCACGCGTCACCTCGTAATAAAGCCTGTTCAATTCGCCGGGGTCGAGTTCGCCGGGTTTGACGCTTCGGGCAATTCTTCCCCCGCTCAGAATGTCCACACGCGTGGCGAGCTCACCGACCCGCGTTAGATCGTGCGAGGTCATGACCACCGTCCGGCCCTCACCGGTCACCTTCTCCAGCAAGCCATCCAGCATATCCGCTGCGTCGGGATCCAGGCCGGTGTGAGGCTCGTCAAAGAGCAGAAGCTCCGGCCGATGCAGGATGCCGCGGCCGATCGCCAGACGCTGCTGCATGCCCCGCGAGTATTCGCGGACCAGATCATAGCGGCGCGGGCCTAGCCCGACGATGCTCAACACCTCGGAAATCCGATCATCCAGATCCGACACCCCGTACATGCGGCCAAAGAAGCGCAGGTTCTGGTCCGCGGTTAGGTCGCCGTAGAGCATCGGCTGGTGGGATACCACTCCCAAGACCCTGCGCGCCGCTCCGGATTGTGCGGGGATTTGAAAGCCCGCCAGCGTCACTTCTCCCATCGTTGGCCTCGACAAGGAAGCCAGTATTCGCAGGAGAGTGGTCTTTCCTGCACCATTCGGCCCGACGACGGCCACAAACTCACCTTCCGCCACCCGAAAATCCAAACCGCGCAGCACGAGCTTGACCCCAAAGGCCTTGACCAGGCCCTGAACCTCAATCATTGGCTATTCTCACTGCATGCAGCGCCTGGCGCTTCAGCAGCATGGCTTTAACTCCGGGCTTCAATTTTCGGCTCTGCGCATTTGATCCAGCGCCTGGCGCTTCAGCGGTTCTCGTTGGCGTCTCCATTCCTCCTCAGAGAGCTCGCCGGCCTCGTACTCATCGTCCAGCCGCGCGATCTCCTGCAGCAAATTCTCCCCGTCCAACTTCCCGGGCCGCGCTCCAACCCAGAGGCGGGCCGCCAGCAAGCCAGCCACCACAAGGGCTCCCGCCCCGACGATCACAGTGGTGGATACGCTCGATCCGGAAGAGGGGGCCGACACTCGAAAAGACAACAGTTCTTCCGCGGCCAGACTTCCCTCCGCGTAGCTCTGCAGGCGCAAGCCACCGATGTCCTGGATGCCTCGATCCTGCAATCCCGTCACATTCGGGCCGCCGGGAGGAATCAGCACGGTGACCGCATCCACAGGGTGCCGCATGAGCTGGTCGAACTGTGTCGATCGAGAGACGGGCATCTCGAACCCAAAGACCAGATGGTCGAGGCCCGAACCGGGCGGTATCGGCTTAAGATCTACGAAGCCATCGTTCGTGATCTCGAAGCGTCCGCCAATTGACCCCTCTTCAAAGGTCAGGTTGGACGCCCCTTCAGGAAGGGCGATCTGGAGCGGTGTAGTGAGCACTCGATCGGAGTCATTTGCCAGGACCCACAACTCCAGCACGCGCAATGTGTCCTCGGCCGGGAAGTCGAAGATCAAATGCAGCCGTTCAACGCGCAGGGCACTGCGATCCTGGGATGTCTCATAGATCATGATCGGAAGGTCAACCGCACTTCCATCGGACGCGGGGTAGGCTACATCCGAACGATAGGTCATCCCGTCGTGAACAACGGTCGCAATGAACAGCCTGCCGGGAACATACTCCAGATCCTCAAACGCGAAGCTGCCATCGCTCCCCAGGGTCGTTGTTTCCTTCACGGCTTCCTGGTCGCCATCATAGCCAAAGAGCGACACTTCCAAACCGGCCGGAAGCGTCCCGCCGGCGGAGCCGTTGGATACACGACCCGCAACCGTTCCGAATTGAAGCTCGGCCTGCGGTGGGTTGCTCTGCTCGGTTACTTTCTGAGGCGAGGATGCGGCGCCGGCGGCTATGTCAGGCTGGGTCACGGGCGGGATCAAGGGCGCAGGGGTTGGTGGTTCGGCCGGCGCGGCCATTTGGGCCGTCGCCAGGGCAGGAGGTGGCGTAACGTCGCCCGCCAGCGAACATCCGCTGATGAGCAAACCGGCGGCGAGGATCGCAGGACCAAACCCACGCTTCAAGCCACCTGCTCCTCCAGCGCTGCACCGCAGTTAGCGCAAAAGTGATCCCCACGCAAGATCGCCTGGCCGCATTCCGAGCAGGCGCCCGCAGCGGAGTCGGAACTGCTCTCGACTGTTGGCGAACTGGGAGGTGAGTTCTTTCCACGCAGCCGCGCAATGGCTGCCTCTAGCTCCATTTCGGGAGTCTTCCCACGCGGCTCGACGTCCAGGGGGAGCTGCAGCTCGTCGATCTTGCGCAGGATCTCAGCGCCCTCCAGTGCCAGTGCCTGACGTTGACGCTGGTAGTCCTCCTCCGGCACCTTGCCCATGGAGTAGTCCATGTCGATCTCTTGGATGGAATCAAGGACGCGATCTCTCTCCGCCTGCAGAGCTGACCGCCTTTGGCTGGTATCGCGATACCCTGCTCGTTCCAGTCCGGCGAGAGGTTGCAGCACATAAGTTGCCACTAGCAGAATCATCGCAAGCGAGAAGAGGATCGCGCCGATTTCCATGATTCAGAAAGCCCGTGATGCAGCGAAGGATTCGCCTAAGCGAACCTCACACCGCCTCATTGAACCTTCGTCTGCTCGATATGCGCCGCGATTTCATCCAGGGAGGAATAGCGGCCGATCTGGACCGCTGCGATGCGGCCATCCGGCCCAGAACATGAACGTCTCCCCCGCGCCGTCGGGTCGGCTCTGCGGTCTCGGCTCGATCGACCTCCCTCATCGTCTCCTGCTCGGGATCAGCCACGGCGGCGGAGTTCCTCCTCCACGCGTTCCAAGTAGGGATCGTCCGCCATCTCACTTATGCTCTTGATTGCGGATACTGGAGGCTTTCGCCAGCTTCGAACCACCCCCGCCAGGATCACCGCGCCTGCGACGAACGCCACCGGCGGAATCAGATACACCAGCCAGTTCAACCCGGTAGCGGGCGGAGTGGCGAGCACGCGGTCGCCATACTGGTCCACAAAATACTGCTCAATTTGCTGTTGCGACCATCCCTGCGCCAGTTGGTCGCGAATGGTATCGCGCCACTGTTTGCAGGCCTGCGTTGGGCAGACATCCAGGGGCACGTTCTCACAAACGGGGCAGTAGAGACGCTTGGCAATGGCGTTGACTTCGTCATCGGTAGGCTGTTCAGCCTGAGCCAGTGCGGTGCCGGTAACCGTGGTGGCCACTATGGCCACCACGACCAGCAGCAGACCAACCAGCAACCCCGAATATCGCCTCACAACGGGTCAATCTCCTGCAGGGAGCGCCTGTGTGTGGGCGGCCCGCCGGCGCACCGGCTCTGGCTCACGCTCCGGCCATGCCGCCACCAAAGTCCCCAAAATGAATACTGCTCCGCCGAGCCAGACGAAATTCACCAGCGGATTGTGATACACCTTGAAGGTTGCCCCATCTCGGCCGATGGGCTCCCATCCCACCAGCAGCACATAAAAGTCCTCTTCCAATGTCGATCGCACCCCGGGGATCGTCATCGGCTGGTTCTGCGCCACATAAAAGTCTTGTCGCGGGAACAGTTTTCCAACCGAACGCCCGTCCTTGAACACGGAAACCTCGGCCCGCGAGATTTCGCGGCCGTCGGGTGTGTTGAATCGCGTCAGCCCCTCATAGACCATGACATAGCGGCCCAGGGTGAGCTGATCGCCCTGTCTAAGGGTTCCCTGCGTTTCAGTCTGAAAGATCTCGATGCCGATGATGCCAAAGGCCATGAGCACTATACCCAGGTGGATCACGTATCCGCCATAACGTCGGCGGTTGCGCCCCGCCAGCCTAACCAGTGCAACCGGCAGCCTCTCACCGTGCCGGCGACTTCGAGCGGAGGCGCCGCGCCAGAACTCGTAGAGCGTCACAATCGCGACCAGCGCCGCCAGCCAATACCCCAGCAATGCGGCCGCGCTTCGCATGCCCGTTATCAGCAATATTGCTGGGATGACCAATGAGATCGCAACAGGGAGCCAAAGCTGCTTCCTCAGCGCGCGCCAAGACGAACTTCCGTAAACGCTCAACGGCGCTACCCCCATCAGAAGCAGCAAGCCCGCGAACAACGGGCCCGTGATGCGCTCGTACCACTCGGGGCCTACCGTCACCGTCTGGCCGGTGAACAGCTCCGAGGCCAGGGGGAAGATGACTCCCAGGAACAAGACGGCCAGGATCATGATGAATAAGAAATTATTGAGCAAGAACAGCGCCTCGCGTGACACCATAGAGTCGATCTGGTTGGCCCCGCGAAGATCATCCCAACGCTTCAACAGCAGCCACAGCGAGACGATAAAGGAGATTCCAATGAATGCGAAGAACATCGGGCCGATGGCGGACTGCGCAAATGCATGCACGGAGGACAGCACACCGGAACGGGTCAAGAAGGTCCCAAAGAGCACCAACGAATAAGTCAGGATGATGAGCAGCATGTTCCAGTGCTTCAGCATGCCCTTCTTTTCCTGGACCATCACTGAGTGCAGAAAAGCCGTGCCTGCGAGCCAGGGCATGAAGGCCGCGATCTCAACCGGATCCCAGCCCCAGTACCCACCCCACCCGAGAACATCATAAGCCCAGCGCCCGCCCAAGATGAGTCCGAGCGCCAGGAAGAGCCACGCCACCAGCGTCCAGCGGCGAGTGACCCGGATCCAGCGATCGTCGCTGCGCCCGACTATCAGCGCCGCCATGGCGAAGGCGTACGGAATCACAAATGCTACGAAACCCAGATACAGCAACGGGGGATGGATGATCATTCCCGGATGGCGCAGTAATGGATTCAGGCCCTGACCATCGGGAGGCGCTACGGCGCGCGCTCCCTCCGGCTGAAAGAAGGCAGTTATCTGCCCGCCCTCTGGCGTGAGCCAGAGGCGAGAGAAGGGATTCTCGACGAAGACCACCAGCGAAAGGAAGAAGGCCAGCGTGACCATGGACACCACGATGACCCAGGGGAGCAGGTCGCGATCGCGGTCCCATTCCCGCAATCCAACCGCGCCGGCGAAGGCTGCCAAGAGCCATGACCAGAACACCAACGATCCCCCTTGCCCTCCCCAGAGCGCGGTTACCCTTAAATAGGGAGGCATGGCGTTGCTGGTTACCTTGGCAACGTACTCAATGTCGTAGCGGCCACTCACCAGCAAAGCGATAATAGCCAAGGCTGCTACGCTGACCATCGGCCAGGAGAGCACCATTGCCCTCCGCGCGCTCTCGATTAATTGCGGCCTGCCTCGCGTGGCGCCATAGGCGGCCGCCCCTGCTCCATACAGTGCGAGCACAAAAGAGAGCACAAGTGCTGCATAGCCGATTCCCTCGATCAAAGTGCCGCCTCATATGCGCTCATGGTCGTATTCCTACCTCGCGCAACGCCGACGGCAAGATGCGAAACTGCCGTCGGCGGCTCTACTATCAGCGCTGCTGGTCTGCTCAAGTCTGACCCTCCTCGAGTTGGAGGGGCACCTCCTCTTCATACCGAGTCGGACACTTTAGCAGCAGCTCGTCCGCATAGAAGACTCCATCTTCACCCATGTTTCCTGTCACAATAGCCTGGGCTTCATGGCGAAGTAGATCGGGCTTGGGACCCACATATACAACCTGCAAACGTGCGGTAGTGGGATCACGTAAGGCGTCGTAGAGCACCTTGGCCAGTCCGCCCCCGGCTTCGATCTCATCCAGATCCGCGGGCACGTTAGCAATCGTAAACTCGAGAGTCAGCGTTTCGGGTTCGTACGCAATGGTATCGCCATCTACAGCGCCTGCCAGTTTGATGGGGCGACCAAAGATCTCGTCCCCTCGGGTGAGCATCTCGTCGATGGTGAGGTAATACTGGGCGGAGGCCTGAGTGGCGGACACGATCAAGTACACTACCGCGGCAATGATAAGCAGCCCCCCGATGATGAATTTAGCGCGGCTGCCAGAACCAGATGGAGCGGTGGATGTTGTCATGCAACTTCTCCGCAAGCTTCGGCGATTCTATCACCCTGACTTCCGATGAATGTCAT
>JBGMQN010000006.1:0-29014 GCA_048054495.1 Anaerolineales bacterium | reverse complement strand
CCTGCGGAAGAGGTCTTCACGCAGCATGGGGCCCCTAAGCGTGACTATCGACCCACCGCTCGATGTCACTCACGACCTTTTGCCAGTCCAGATCGTTGTGGGGCTCGTGGTAGGCCTCGGGGTAGACGCGCAGCTCCTTGTCGGGATAAGTGACGGCTTCGAAGAACCGGCGGGTTCCTTCGGCCGCGTTAATTCGGTCCGCGCCACCGTGGATCATCAGCAGCGGCAGGCGCACATCAGGTGCGTGGTCTTTGATCCACTCGATCGTGTCCAGCGTTTCGGTCCCCCAGCGCGCGCTGGCTGTGCCGTGTACCAGCGGATCCTCTTCGTAAGCTCTCACCACCTCGGGATCTCGAGACAGTGCGGCAGTTTCCAGGTTCAGGGAAAGGGCGAAGCCCGGCCATACGCGGGACAAGAGGCGCGCCGTGGTCACCAGGAGCGGATTGGCAACGCCGACGGGTTCTAGAGGCACACCGCTGACGATCGCGCCCGCCAACCCACCTAGATGGCGCAAGACGAAATCCAGAACAATCAATGCCCCCATGCTGTGCCCCAAGACGAATAGAGGCCGGGCAGGCTCCCAGGTCGGGATCCACTGCAGGAAGGATCGCAGGTCTTCCCGATAATCCTCCCAGCGGTCGATGTGGCCGCGCGGTCCAGGCGATCGACCGTGGCCGCGGAGGTCGACGCCGCATAAGACGTGACCACGGGGCACCAGATGACTGACCAGGTTCATGTAGCGGCCGCTGTGCTCGCCAAAGCCGTGGACGATAGCGATCACCGCACGGGTCGGGACATCCGCCTGCCACCTCTGAACGTAGAGCTCTAGGCCCCCGATGGTTTGAACGGTGCTTTCCGTATGCTGCATGGCGTTGCTCCTGTAGAAATCGACGGTCGGCTTGCCCGAGAAGACTTCACTCCTGCTCGCGATAGACGAGCGAGGCCCTGGGTTTCGAGCTTTAGATACAAGTCATCCTTATTATCAGGCCGATTCGTGTGCGAACCCATTCGACTGACAGGTAGGCTCGAATGTTCTCTGGGTTATTCAATCCAATCAAAGGATCGCTCAACGGCCTTCAGCCAGCCCGCGTAGAGTTCCTCGCGCCTGCTCTGGGTCATGTTTGGCTGCCAGCTCTTGTCGACCCGCCAGTTACTGCTTAGCTCCTCCATATCATCCCAGAAACCGACGGCGAGACCTGCCGCATAGGCTGATCCGAGGGAGGTAGTCTCCGCCACTTTCGGTCGCACCACAGTGACCCCCAGGAGGTCTGCCTGAAACTGCATGAGCAGCTCGTTGTAGACCATCCCTCCATCCACTTTCAGTGCCCCCAGCTTCACTCCAGAATCGCTCGCCATGGCTTCGAGTACTTCGCGCGTCTGATAGCAGGTGGCCTCCAGGGCCGCGCGGGCAAGGTGGGCCTTGGTTATGTAGCTTGTCAGGCCGACAATCACACCGCGGGCATCAGACCGCCAATAAGGTGCGAAGAGGCCAGAGAAAGCGGGCACAAAGTAGATACCGCCGTTGTCCTCCGCCTCCAGTGCCAATTGCTCGACCTCGGATGAGGCGCGGATGATGCCAAGGTTGTCCCGCAGCCACTGGACGAGCGCACCGGTGATGGCGATGCTGCCTTCCAGCGCATAGACCGCGGGTTGATTGCCCATTCGGTAAGCCACCGTGGTCAACAAACCACTCGTTGACGGGACGATTTCCTGGCCCGTGTTGAGGACTAAAAAACAGCCCGTTCCGTAGGTATTCTTGACATCGCCGACGCTATAACAGGCTTGCCCTACTGCGGCTGCTTGCTGGTCGCCAAGATCACCGCATACCGGGATCATTTCACCAAATGGACCCTCCTTCGATGTAGTACCCCAAGGGTTAGGATCGCTCGATGACACAATTTGCGGAAGCATTTGGCGTGGGACGCCCATCACGTCCAAGATCTCACTGTCCCAATTCAAAGTCTCCAGATCCATGAGTAGAGTCCGGCTGGCGTTGGTCACATCCGTCACATGGGCGCCCCCGTTCGGCCCGCCTGTCAGCCACCAGATCATCCAGGTGTCCATGTTGCCAAATAAAACTTCGCCTCGCTCGGCTGCCTCGGACACCCCTTCCACGTTCTCCAAGATCCATCGGATTTTGGGCCCCGAAAAATAGGTGGCCAGCGGCAGGCCGGTTATTGCACGGAAGCGGTCTTGTCCGCCGTCACCGGCCAACCGATCGCAAATTGATTTCGTCCGCGTGTCTTGCCACACAATCGCGTTGTAATAAGGCTCACCGGTATTCTTGTCCCACACGACGGTGGTCTCGCGCTGATTTGTGACGCCGACCGCGGCCAGGTCCCCGGGTCGGACGTTTGCCTTCTCAACCGCCCCACGAATCACGTCCTGCGTGCGCTGCCAGATTTCCATGGGTTCATGCTCGACCCATCCGGGTCTTGGATAGACCTGGGCATGTTCGGCCTGGTCGATACTGACCACCAGGCCCAAATGGTCAAAGATCATGCAGCGGGTGCTGGTCGTCCCCTGATCAACAGAGGCTACGTATTTTGCGGTCACGAGATGCAGTCTCCCTTTCGGCTTTCATCGTTCGCCCGATTCATCGGGCAGCGGACTGCTTGTGCGATTTTCACCGCTCGACTCCGTGGCAATGTTCATATCGCGTGCTCGAGTCGATTGAGCGCCTGCTCCTGCTCCGATTGGCGGCGGTCAGCATCCCACGAGAGTTCATCTGCCAGCAGGCCGACCACTCGGGGAAGCGCATCAATGGCGGCCGCCCGATCCAGGGTGGCGATCCGCGTCCGCCGTGCAAGGACGTCAAGCGGCGTCATCGCGAGCTCGACGCGGGCGGCCCAGACCACTTCGGCCTCGATATACGCATGCGCTGGCGCGAGCCGCGTAGCGAGACCTTCGAGTGCGAGCTTTGCCAGGTGCTCAGCCCGGTCGCCGTAACTGCGATTCAGGTGCGAAGCCACATCGGAGTCCAGGCCGTAGTCGGTCTGTAGCACGGCTGCAAATTTCGGATCGTACTTCGCAGCTCCGACCAGCGGGAGCTGCATGGTCCGGCTTGGCGCCGAGGTGTCGACGCCGACTGCGTGATCCACCGCATCTTGAGCCATCTTGCGGTAGGTCGTCCACTTCCCGCCCGCGATCGTGATCAGCCCGGATGGGCTTTCCATAACTACGTGGTCACGTGACAATCGAGCGGAGTCGCTCTTCGAGGGATCGGCAATCAGCGGCCTGAGCCCGGCCCAGGCGGCTTTGACGTCATCGATGCCCACCGGATCGGCAATGTATGTCCTTGCATGGCGCAGGAGATACTCAATCTCTTCCGCACGGACTGGCGGCTTGGACGTCGGTTCGGCGTAGCTGTCCGTCGTACCGATCAGGGTGTGGCTCATCCATGGAAGGATAAATAAGACCCGGCCGTCCTCGGTCTTGGGAATGAGTAGCCCGGTCTCCGGTGAACTGAACTTTCCGTCCAACACGATGTGGGCGCCGGAGCTGACTCGAAGCATCGGCGGCGCTTGCGGGTCATCCAGCTTTCGGATCTGATCAGAGTAAGGACCGGTGGCATTGATCACGCTTGCTGCGCGTATCTCCCATTCGCCTTCCTCTGACGCCCCTCGCACCATCGCCCCGGCAATGCGCCCGTCATCCTTGATCAGGCCGGTTACCGTTAAGTGATTGATAATTGCCGCGCCGTACTCGCTGGCAGTTAGGGCAATAGCGAGGTTCAGGCGCGCGTCGTCAAATTGGCCGTCGTAGTAGAGCATGCCTCCAAGAAGGCCGCGAGGTCGGAGCATGGGCAAGCGCTCGAGGGTCTTGGCAGGGGAGAGAAATCGACTCGGACCCAAATTGGCCTGGCCTGCCAATGCGTCGTAGATCTTCAGGCCGAACCAATAGTAAGGCACATGCAGGGGGCGATAGATCGGAATGACTAACGGGAGCGGCCAGGCCAAATGAGGGGCGTTCTGAAGAACCACCGCCCGCTCTCGCAGAGCGTCCCGGACTAGATTGAACTGCCCTCGGTCAAACCGCAGGACGGCCTGTTCGAGATAGCGGACGCCGCCATGGATGAGTTTCGTGCTGCGCGCGGAGGTGCCAGACCCAAAGTCTTCCATCTCGACGAGGGCGACCTTCAGCCCCCGCGCAGCTGCATCCAGGGCGACTCCACTTCCAGTGGAGCCGCCCCCGATGACCAGAATGTCAAAATGAGCCTGTTTGAGGAGGCCGATGGTCTCTTCTCGGTTCACTTCAGAACTTAAGCCTCACTTCGGATTAATTTGGCCGGTCCCATAAGTCTTTCATCGGAGAAAAAGCCGATGGACTATAAACCGACAACCCGCGGCAAGATCTTAGGGCACACCCAGTCTACTTGGAAAGGGATTCAGGTCCACATCGGGGCGGGAGCGAGCCGGCCATGATCCCTCGACCGGGGTCAGCGGGCCAGTGCCCGCAGGGCGCCTGTACTAGTCAGAGTGCGCCCGCAAGGGCTACCTGGTTCGCTAAATGTTTAAACTACGACAGGCGATTGGCCTCTATAATTGATGAAGTGTGAGGTCCATGGCGGCCGGGGCTGCACTCCCCGGCGCCCAGCTCAGCAAACCAGATGTGAATCTGAGCTTGCAATGCAGAGAGGAACTGATGAGCAAAACCCAGCGTAATCCGATTTCCGCCACACCCTTGAATGTACGCGACCCAGTGCCGTCCGACATCGAGATCGCTCAAGAGGCACAGCTCAAGCCGATCCGCGAGCTCGCCGAGGAACTGGGGCTTGAGCCACAGGAACTCGAGCTCCACGGGGATTACAAGGCCAAGGTCAGCCTGGATGTTCTGGAGCGCTTGAAATCTCAACCCGACGGCAAATACGTCCTTGTGACCGCGATCACACCCACTCCACTCGGCGAAGGCAAAACCACCACCACGGTTGGACTGTGCCAGGCCCTTGGAGCCCATCTCGATCAGCGGGTATTCACCTGCATTCGGCAACCCAGCCAGGGGCCCACGTTCGGGATCAAAGGGGGCGCAGCTGGCGGCGGCTACAGCCAAGTGATCCCTATGGAGGACTTCAATCTCCACCTGACAGGCGACATCCATGCCATAACCGCTGCCAACAATCTTCTGGCCGCCGCGATCGACACTCGTCGCTTCCACGAAGCGCGGCAAAGCGATGAGGCATTATTCAGACGTCTGTTTCCGATCGGCCCTAACGGTGAGCGGATTGTCGCGAAAGCGTTCAAAACTCGCGCGAAGCGCCTGGGGATTGACCTCAACGACATCGAACAGCTAACGGATGATGATCGGCGGAGATTGGTGCGCATGGATATCGACCCAGACAGCATCACCTGGCGGCGCGTCATGGATACAAACGATCGCTTCCTAAGGGGTATTACGATCGGTAAGGGTGAGAATGAAAGCGGCTTCGAGCGGGAGACGGGTTTCGATATCACCGTCGCCAGTGAGGTGATGGCCATCCTCGCGCTAACCAATGACCTGGCGGATCTCAGGCAGCGCATGGGTCAAATGGTTCCGGCCGTCAGCACCTCAGGTGAAGCGATCACCGCCGAGGAACTGGGTGCGGCTGGCGCATTATCGGTACTTATGAAGGATGCCATCAAACCCACGCTGATGCAGACACTTGAGGGTTCTCCGGTCTTTGTGCATGCTGGCCCGTTCGCCAACATCGCGCATGGCAACAGCTCGATCATTGCCGACCGGATCGCCCTGAAGCTGGCCGACTATGTCGTGACCGAGGCCGGATTTGGCGCGGACATCGGAATGGAGAAATTCTTCGACATTAAATGCCGGTACTCGGGACTTGTGCCGAATGTCGTGGTGCTGGTCGCTACGATCAGGGCGCTCAAGATGCACGGCGGCGGTCCCAAGGTGACCGCGGGGGGCAGCCTGGCTCCTGTCTATCGCGAAGAAAACCTGGAGCTTGTTCGAGCCGGCACCGCCAACATGCAGCACCATATCCGAACCGCCCTAAAGTTTGGAGTGCCTGTGGTAGTCGCCATCAACGCCTTTCACACCGACACCGATCAAGAGCACGCGATCGTGCTTGAGGCAGCATTGGAAGCAGGCGCGGTTGAGGCGGTAGTCACCCGTCATTGGGCTCAAGGCGGAGCGGGCGCGGTACAGTTAGCGGAAGCCGTTCGTCGGACCGCAGAAAAGCCTGCCGAATTCGATTTTCTTTACCCGTTGGAAGCTGGCATCCGGGAGAAGATCCACACTATCTGTACTGAAGTCTATGGCGCGGAGGGAGTCGAATACTCCGCCCTGGCAGATGAGCAGATCGAGAGATACGAGGATCTAGGACTTTCTGGTCTCCCGATTTGCATGGCGAAGACCCATTTGAGCCTCAGTCATGATCCAAACTTGAAGGGCGTTCCGAAGGATTTCGTAGTCCCCATCCGCGAGATTCGAGCTTCTGCGGGAGCAGGGTTCCTATTCCCGCTCGTGGGCAAGATGATGACCATGCCCGGCCTGCCCACTCGCCCGGCCTATTTCGACGTGGATCTCGATCTCGAGTCGGGCCGCGTGGTCGGTTTGTTCTGATCGAGCAGCACAGGTCTCCACAACCTCAGATCTGGCGGATCAACGGCGCGGGCGCGCCATCGGATCGAGCCTAACTCGACCCCGAGCTCGCGGCGAAACCCTCGTCAAGCATTTCCTTGAGCTCGGTCCTCGCCTCATGCATCTCGATCTCTTCGGCGATGGCCCACTCCTCGACCAGGCTGTCGATGAACTGCTCCAGTGACCGCCTCTCCGTATCGCTCAGTCGTTTTTCTGAGTTTCGCGCGGACAGGTCTCGAATCGCTCGAACCACCGAGCGCAGCGAACCGGTGGTCATGACCTCTTTGATCCGCGTGCGCCTCTTGGTGTGATCCGGATCCATTTCGCGGGGAGCGCTCCTCAAGAGCTTGATCGCCTTGCGGAACTGATCCCGGGATGCCAGTCTTCGCACTCGGCTTGCTTCAAGCCCTTCCACCGGCAGCCAATAAGTCGAGTGTTCCCCTTCCACCCTATAGAATTGGATCTTCTTTCCCTCGATGCGCTTCTTCTCGATCTTCATGACCTGACCAATGCCATACGAAGGATGGACAAGCCAGTCGCCCTTCGAGTAGGGCTCTCTATTCTTCGTGTTTGCCATCAATCCCTCGCACCTCTACCAGGCACGCTATCACTATTATAAGATGCGCGCCATACCGCAAAGGCAGGAAGATATGCGAAGCGCCCTCCACGGGGCGCAGGCGCAGCGTGCCAACCAGTTTTCTGCGCTAATCCTCCAATAAATCAGTCCGTAAATTTGCTGCGCCCCGTAAATAGCGGTGGGCCACGGCGGATTGCGGCTGCTCTGTCTCCCAGAGCACTCGCACACGGATACATTTGTTGAGGCTGCCTTCGACTCGCATTTCTTGAACGCACATCAGACCGGCCTCCGTCCATCCCAATTCCCGGGCCGCTTCCGCAGGATAGGCCTGATCGAGATCAGAAGTCATAGAGAACGTCGCTGCGATCACCTCGCCCGCACTCAGGCCATTTGCCTCCACCAGCGACTGAAGCAGTGCATGGGTGGCATCGAGAATCGCTCCCCGGGAGTTATCGGGAACGGTTATGGCGCCTCGGATCGCTCGAATCGTCATGCTACGCGGCATCGTACCACTAATTCACCTTGACCGATTTTCACTGGCTGTGCTATGATCTCTCAAATGAATCAGGCAAACAAGCGAAGCTTCGGCACCTACTATTTTGGCTATTTTGGAGGGTTGAGCGCTCAGCCGCTGCTTCGGCTTGAATAGGTAGGCATAATCGAACCTTCAAGCACCGAGCACCGGCTCGGTGCTTTTTTTATTGTCCATGCTGGAGGAGGAGTAAGTGATCATCGTTATGAAGAGTGGTGCAACGCAAGCCCAGATCGAATATGTGCTGGCCAAGGTCGAGCGTCTTGGATACAAGACCCACTTAAGCAAAGGACAGGAGCGCTCGATCGTGGGCGTAATAGGCGACGACCGCCCGATCGACCCCGGCAATTTCGAACCGCTTGAGGGGGTTGAGAACGTGCTCCCAGTATTGAAACCCTTTAAGCTCGCCTCCCGAGAGATGCACCCCCTGGATACTTTGGTGAATATCGATGGGCTGACCATCGGCGGGAACGAGATCGTGATCATGGCCGGACCCTGTTCGGTCGAAGACCGAGATCAGCTGTTGGAGACCGCGCATGCCGTGCGGGAGTCTGGGGCCACTATTCTGCGGGGTGGTGCATTTAAGCCGCGCACCTCGCCGTATAGCTTTCAGGGTCTTGGAGAACCAGGCCTGAAACTCCTGGCTGAGGCACGTCTCGAGACGGGCCTGAAGGTGATTACAGAAGCCATGTCGCCGGAGCAAGTCCCACTCGTTGCCGACTACGCTGACATCATCCAGCTTGGGGCTCGCAACATGCAGAACTATGAGCTATTGCGTGCCGCCGGCCGGTCGGGACGCCCAGTGCTGCTCAAGCGAGGGCTGATGGCGACCATAGAGGAATGGTTGATGTCGGCCGAATACTTGCTGTCCGTTGGGAATGAGCGCGTCATACTTTGCGAGCGGGGGATCCGGTCTTTTGAGAGCTACACTCGAAATACGACCGACATCAACGCCATCCCTGTCGTAAGGGAACTCTCGCACTTGCCTGTGATTCTGGATCCCAGCCACAGCACCGGAAAGTGGGAATACGTATCGGCCGTGGCCCGCGCTGGAGTTGCTGCCGGAGCGGATGGTCTGATCGTGGAGGTCCATCCCAGGCCAGAAGAGGCGCTATCGGACGGCGCCCAGAGTCTGCGGCCGGAACGCTTTGCCGACATGGTTAGACAAGTCCGCGAGGTTGCCCGAGCTGTCGGAAGAGATCTGCTTGAGGCGGAATGGAACTCGAAGATTCCCGCGTAACGATCGTCGGCCTCGGCCTGATGGGCGGATCCATGGCGCTGGGTCTGCAGCCGCGCTGCCGGAAACTGGTAGGCGTCGATTCGGATCCAAAGACCATCGCACTCGCCCGCCGAGCCGGGATCATGACCCAGGAACTAAGTGGTGCGCTCGTCCATACCGATGTGCTCGTCTTGGCGACTCCGGTGAAAGAAACCTTGAGACTGCTTGAGCTCTTCACTGAGGATCCACCCGACGTCAATCTCCTAATGGACATTGGGTCTACTAAACGCCAGGTTGTAGAAGCGATGGAGCTCCTCCCAGACTCGGTCTCGGCGGTGGGAGGCCATCCGTTGTGCGGCAAGGAGCGGGCGGGCTTTTCGGAGGCGGAAGCTGGGCTATTCAGTGGGAATCTATTTGTGCTGACTCCGTGCTCTCGGACCACGCCCAGCGCACTGGCGCTTGCGGAACAGATTGTGGTAGCGCTCGGCGCCTCGGTGCGACAGATGGAGGCTGCCAGGCACGATCGGCTGCTCGCCGCCGCAAGCCACCTGCCCTACCTTCTGGCTGCGGCGCTCATGGGGTCCGCGGAGTCCTTCGGCAGGAGGGATCCTGAGTTGTGGGACCTGGTTGCCTCGGGCTTTCTCAGCACTTCCCGGCTTGCGGCCAGCGACCTCACAATGATGATCGACATACTCACCACCAATCAAGATATGGTGCAGGAGGCATTGTCGCGCGCGCAGGCTGAATTGGAGCAGCTGCGCAAGCTGCTAGCCGAGGGGGAAGCTGGGCCGTTGCGCGGATATCTGGAGCCCGTTCAGCGAAGGCGAGATTCGCTGAAGGATCCGGGGGGATCTGCCCGTGGAATTTAGAGTCGCTGGGCACGCAAAGGGACTGCGGGGAACGATTCAGGTTCCAGGCGACAAGTCCGTGACTCACCGCGCTCTGCTCCTGGGTGCCATGGCCGCCGGTTCCACGCGCCTCCGCGGTGCGCTGCGTGCGGGCGTGATCGATGCGATGAAAGACTGCCTTGCGGCGCTCGGGGTTGAAATCGAGAGCTTGGATGAAGAGCAGACCCTGGTGCACGGAACCCGGTGGTTACCCCCGGAGCGACCCCTGGCCTGCCGCAATTCGGGCACGACGATGCGACTATTGATGGGAGCCCTGGCCGGCTCGACGGTCTCGGCCACCCTGACCGGTTCCCGCCGGCTTTCGCAGCGGCCCATGGCCCGAGTGGCAGAGCCACTGAGAAGGATGGGCGCTCAGATCTCCGGACCCAGCGGGAGCGACCAGCCGCCGCTGGAGATCTCCGGTGCCGAGCTACATGGGATCGAGTATGAGATGCAGATTGCATCCGCCCAGGTGAAGACCGCCCTCTTGCTGGCAGGATTGTGCGCGAAGGGCCGCACACGGATACGCGAGCCGATCGCCTCGCGCGATCACTCCGAACGACTGCTTCGGCATTTGGGTGTGTCGGTCGTTCGGTCGGACGGCACCCTGAGCCTCGATCCCATTCAGGCGCCGCTTCCGCCCTTTGAACTCGACATTCCAGGAGATATGTCCGCGGCTGCCTTCCCGCTTGCGGCCGCCCTGCTAGCGCCTGGCTCGGAGATCAGGGTACAGAACGTGGGCCTCAACCCCACTCGCACCGGGCTGTTGGAGACCTTGCAGCGAATGGAGGCACAAATCGAAACCGGTGCTCTCACCGCTACGGACGGCGAGCCGACCGGCGACATGACCGTCGCGTTTTCGACCCTAAAGGGGATCGATATTCATCGAGAGCAAGTGGTTTCGATGGTCGATGAGATCCCCATCTTCGCGGTTGTCGCCACGCAGGCCCACGGCGAGACACGGATCCGGGGTGCGGGTGAATTGCGCCTGAAAGAATCGGACCGCTTGTCCGGCATGACCGTCGAATTAAGAAAGATGGGCGCCCAGATTGAGGAACACCCAGACGGGCTTACCATCGAAGGGCCAACTCCGCTCACTGGGGCTCGAGTGAGTTCGCATGGAGATCACCGCCTCGCCATGGCTCTGACGGTTGCCGGCATGCTGGCCTCCGGCGAGACCGTAATTTCGAGCGCGGAGGTCGTCCAGGAATCCTATCCTGGCTTCATGACCACCCTCCGTTCGATGGGAGCGGAGCTATGGTGAAGAAGTTCGTGCTTCTAGGCTCCCCGGTCGCACACTCATTTTCGCCCGCCATTCAAAATGCGGCCATCGAGGCGGCCGGCCTAGACTGGCGCTACGAAACGATGGAGGTTGCTCCTGAAGAGCTCGCGCCGGCAATCGCGAGCATGCGATCGCATGGATGGCTGGGCGCCAATGTGACCATCCCACATAAGGAGGCGGTCTTGCCGCTTCTCGATGAGATTGACGCATCGGCGGCGCAGACATCGGCCGTCAATACCATCGTCAATAAAGAGGGTCATCTAGTGGGTCACAACACGGATTTACGGGGATTCATACATGACCTGCACGCTCACTGGAGGGTCCCGAAAACTGGACGATCTTTCATCCTAGGGGCCGGCGGAGCCGCGCGGGCGGTGGCCTTCGGCCTGGCGCAAGAGGGCCTTGACCTGAGCCTCATCGCCAGGACTGCAAGCCATGCCGAACGATTGGCCGAGGATTTGCGCCGATATCACGAGTTGGAGGTAGCAGCTCTCCCCTGGGTACGAGAGTCTTTCGCCAGGGCCGCGAGCCAATGCGCCCTTCTCGTTAACGCCACTCCGCTGGGCATGATGCCGGAGGACCACAATTCACCCTGGCCGGACGATGTAGCCCTTCCGCCTGCTGCGTTTGTTTATGACCTGGTCTACTCGCCCAGGGAACCTCGACTCGTGCAGCAGGCCCAGCATTCGGGTCTCAAGGCGGTATCCGGCGCAGGCATGCTGCTGGAACAAGCTGCGCTCTCGTATGAGCTCTGGACCGGCCTGCGCGCCCCGCGTGAGCGGATGCGAGCCGCTCTCGAAGAAGCAATGGAGCGATTCCGTCCCGGGGGGCGAAAGGACGCTCGGCCTGACCACCGTGAGGTGATAGATGCTTAGATTTCTGACCGCTGGAGAGTCGCATGGGCCTGAATTGCTCGCCATCCTGGAGGGAATTCCTGCAGGTTTGGCGCTCAATGCGGCCGATCTGCTTCCCGACCTCGCCCGACGCCAGGTGGGATTCGGGGTGGGGCCGAGGATGAAGTCCATCGAGCAGGACGAAGCCGAAATCATCTCAGGCGTGTTGGCGGGGATCACGATCGGAGCTCCCATCGGCCTAAAGATCATCAATCGCGATCACACCAAGTGGAAGGGCCAAGCGGTTCCTCCGATGTCTGTTCCGCGGCCCGGGCATGCCGATCTGACAGCAGCCCTGAAGTATGGCTACCGCGACCTGCGCTTCAGCCTGGAGCGCGCCTCCGCACGTGAGACGGCGGCACGTGTGGCCGTAGGTGCAGTGTGCCGCAAGCTGCTCGCCGAATTCGGCATTGTCGTCGGAAGCTACGTCACGGAAATAGGCACTGCTTCGGCCGAACTCGATGAATTGACTTTCAATGAACGCTTCCAGGCCGCCGAAGAAAGCGAAGTGCGCTGCCCAACCGAGGCCGGCACGCGAGCCATGCGTGACGAGATCCAAGCCGCCATGCAGGCCAAAGACACGCTTGGCGGCGTGTTTGAGGTGGTTGCATTAAGCGTCCCTCCGGGATTGGGCAGCCATGTGCATTGGGATCGGCGGCTGGGGGCTCGGGTGGCGGCGGCCATGATGAGCATCCATGCCATGAAAGGCATTGAGATCGGCCATGGCTTCCACAACGCTCGCCTGCGCGGCACCGAAGTCCACGATGAGTTCGAACCCTCCGACGGGCGAATCCGGCGCAAGGGCAACCGCGCCGGCGGTCTGGAGGGCGGAATTACTACCGGCGATCCACTCATCGTGCGGGTTGCGATGAAGCCCATCTCGACCACGCTGACTCCACGCGCCTCCGTCGATTTGGCCTCCGGGCAGGTAGCGGAAACGCGCTACGAGCGCTCAGACTTCTGTTCTGTCCCCCGCGCCGCAGTTGTGGGAGAGTGCATGCTTTGTATCGTGCTCGCCGAGGCGCTGCTCCGGAAGCTCGGCGGCGACACTCTTTCAGAGATGAAGCAGAGGTTCGACCAGCTACCGCTTGGTCGCTTGGACGATTTCGTGATGGCCAATGAGCCAACTATCTTCTGGGACTAGCCGCATGGCTGAAGGGCAGCTCCGTCTGCAACCGCTTAACATTGTGCTTGCCGGGCCTCCAGGCGCCGGCAAATCTGCCGTTGGGCGGCTGCTGGGAGAACGCTTGGGTCGCGAATTCGTGGACACCGACGCCATCGTGGAGCGGATGGCAGGGAAACCGATTCACCAGATCTTTGAAGAGGATGGCGAGCTCACTTTTCGTCGAATGGAGATCGAGGCCTGCCGGCAGGTAGCAGAGCCGGCAGACCGAGTGATCGCCTGCGGAGGAGGCGCCTTGATGGATGAAGGCAACCGTATCTTAATAGAAGCCGGCGGCGCCCTCGTCTGTCTGACGGGTGAACCGAAAGTGCTGCTGGCCAGGCTGGAGCAGGATGGGTCATCACGTCCACTCCTAGCAGGCGAAGGCCCGGGCGAGCATCTCCAGGCCTTGTTAGAGAGCCGACAGGACAAGTATGAATCGATCCCTGTTCAGTTGGACACCACGGCCCTCACAATCGAAGAGGTTGCGGAGCGTATTGCGGACTACCCGTTGTCGAGGCGCACGGTTCGAATGACAGCTCGCCGTCCTCGACCTGGCTACGAGGTCCTGCTGGGGGAGGGATTGATCGCCAATCTGTCAACCTGGCTGGAGCAGGCTCAGCTCTCTCCGCCCTACGTGGTCGTCTCAGACTCGAACGTGGCTCCGTTGTACGAGGGGGTCACGCGCAAATCGCTGGAGTGCTCGTTTGTCACTGTTCCAGCGGGGGAAGAGCACAAGTCTCAAGAGACGCTCTCTGATCTGTACACAGCATTCATGGCAGCCGGCCTGGACCGCAGCAGCACGGTCATTGCTCTGGGCGGTGGTGTCTTGCTTGATTTGGCCGGTTTTGCGGCTGCCACCTACATGCGCGGAATACGGTGGGCGGCCTTGCCCACGACGCTGCTGGCCACTGTGGACGCCAGCCTGGGGGGAAAAGTGGGGATCAACCTCGAAGGTGGTAAGAACCTGGTTGGTGCCTTCCACGCTCCCAGCATCGTGCTGGCTGACCTGACGACGCTCGCCACCCTACCGGAGGAAGGTACCCGGACCGGTCTGGCAGAGATGATCAAGGCCGCGCTGATTGGTGACGCTGATCTGTTTGCGCGTATGGAATCGGGTCCGCAATGGATCAGCCGCAGCTGGATCCAGCGCGCAATGGAGGTCAAGCTGTCGATCGTAGATGAGGATCCAAATGAATCGGATAGACGAGCGGCGCTCAACCTGGGTCATACCTTTGCCCACGGGCTTGAGGCCGCTAGCCACTTCTCTCTCCCCCACGGCCAGGCCGTCTCCGTCGGCCTGGTAGGAGCAACGCGGCTCGCGTATGCTCTGGGTTGCTGTGAGGCGGATCTACCGGATCGCGTTCAGAATGTGCTCCTTCGCTTTGGCCTGCCAATGAGCTATTCAGGTTTAGACACCGAGCAGATCATGGACTCCATGAAGACTGACAAGAAACGCAGGGAAGGACGATCCCAATTTGTAATTCCAATACACCCCGGCCAAGTCGAGACCGGGATCGAGGCGCCGGAGTCTCTGATCCGTGACGTTGTGGATGGGCTGAGGGAGACACGATGAGCCGGATCCTGGTTCTGCATGGTCCCAATTTGAACCTGCTTGGCGAGCGCGAGCCGGAGCTTTATGGCACTCTGACCTTAGCGCAGCTGAATGATCGCATTCAAACGGAAGGTGAGCGGCTCGGGGTGCAGACCACGACCGTTCAATCCAATCACGAAGGCGTATTGATCGATGAGCTGCATGCGGCCCGCGAGTGGGCAATCGGTGGAGTCATTAATCCGGGCGGGTTGTCACACACCTCGGTTTCGCTTCGGGATGCCATCGCAGCCGTCGATTATCCCGTGATCGAAGTCCACCTATCCAACATCTATGCTCGTGAGCATTTCCGCCGCCGTTCTCTCACGGCCGCAGCATGCCGGGGAGTCATCTCAGGCCTGGGGTGGCAAGGTTACCTGATGGGCCTGCAAACGATCATCTCCTGGAATAAAGAGGCTGCTGCAGAGGATGGAAGCGAGACTAACTAGCGGGTCGACGCAACCGAGCCCGAAGCCGGGGCGAGGGACTGCCTAGTCTCGTTATTGGCGAGCTTTAAAGGCGACGGCCTGCACAAAACCGGAGGCTGTCGAGATTGATCGGTTGACAAACCCCCGATTCTTCTGATACTCTCATCGAAATATCCAGAAGTGAGCAGACGAAAAATGATTAGCGGACGTAATCGAGTGACGAGAACTGGCACTGAAGAAACTATGGGGATGACTATCAGCTCCCGGCACATGGAGGGCGCTTAGCCTAGTTAGACGGATCGAAAGCAAACGTTAGGCAGGCCGCTCCCAACCCAGGAGCGGCCTCTTTTTTTGAGGCGAGCAATCAATGACCAATCATGAAGCTAAACTGAGAACCCTGACTATGAAATTTGGCGGGACTTCAGTGGGCACGGCCGAGGCCATCAGGCAGTCGGCCGAAATCGCAAAGGCTGCGCTAGCTGATAATGCCGACCGAGTGGCCGTGATCGCCTCGGCCCTTCATGGGGCCACCGATGGGTTGCATGATGCGGCAACTGCCGCGGCTAGCGGAGACGAACGCTATCTGCAGATCATCGCAGAACTGCGGGATCTTCACCGGCGATGTGCCGAGGCGCTATCGGGGGAAGAGTCTGAGGTAGCGCTTGCGAAAATCGATGAGCTGCTGGAGGGCTTCACCGGTTTTTGCGAGAGCGTGCGCGTGTTGGGCGAAGCCGGGCCGCGAGCGCTCGACCACGCACTGAGCCTGGGCGAGCGAATGAGCGTCCTCCTTCTTGCGGCCGCATTGCGGCAGATCGGTGTTCCGGCCAGTGCCGTGAACGCCACAGACATTATCGTCACCGACGATCGGTTCCAGGATGCCGCGCCCGAAATGGAAGCCACGCGTCGAAAGGTTGCTGAAAACCTAGTACCCATTCTCGAGCGCCGCGAGACGCCGGTGATCACCGGCTTCATCGGGGCCACAACCAAGGGAATAACCACAACGCTGGGGCGCGGTGGGTCCGATTTCAGCGCCGGATTGATCGCGGCTTGTTTGGAGAGCGATGAGCTGTGGATTTGGACCGACGTAGACGGCGTGATGACCGCTGATCCAAAGGTGGTGCCCTCGGCGCGGACCATTGAAACGTTGGGCTACCAGGAAGTTCGGGAGCTATCCTATTTCGGCGCCAAGGTATTGCATCCTAAGACCATCCAGTCGGTGCACGCTTCAGAAATTCCCATACGCGTGAAGAATACGTTTAACCCCTCACATGCCGGGACATTGATCCTTCCCTATCTTGAGAAGAGCAACGGAGCGATCAAGGCCATTACGGCGGTGCGAGATGTGAGTCTAATTACGGTTGAGGGCAAGGGCATGATGGGCGTTCCAGGGATCGCAGCTCGAACATTCGACGCCGTGGCCCGCACCGGTGCCAGTGTTCTGCTCATTTCGCAGGCCTCTTCCGAGCAGAGCATCTGCTTTGCCGTTCCACGGACATACGCCTCCGCCGCGGTTGAAGCCTTGGAGTCAGAATTTGAGCTGGCGCTAAACAGGGGAAATATCGACCAAGTCTGGGCTCAAGACGACATCACGATTGTGACCGTTGTCGGAAGGGGCATGCGCCAAACTGCCGGCGTTGCAGGTCAGGTCTTCACCGCCACAGGACACCAGGGCATCAACGTGGTCGCCATCGCGCAGGGATCATCGGAATGCAGCATCTCCTTGGTGGTTCGAGATGGAGATGGGGACGAAGCGGTACGCGCCATCCACGAACTTGTCATTGAGAGTTGATGTCATTCAACCACGTCCGCGAGCGGTTTATGGAGAGATTACATGACTGAAAAAATACCGGTGGCTGTGCTGGGAGCTACAGGCACAGTTGGCCAGCGGTTCATCAGCCTATTGGCTGATCATCCTTGGTTTGAAATCGCATCTATTACAGGGTCAGAGCGCAGCGAAGGCCGGGAGTATGGTGAGGCCGTAAGGTGGCTATTGCCTGGCGAGATTCCACCGCTGGTGCGAGAGATGCGCGTGGACCGCGGCGACGAGAGTCCCCAGGGCGCCCGGCTTTTGTTCTCAGCGTTACCGGCACGAGTGGCGGAAGAAGCTGAGCCACGAATGGCGGCAGAGGGCTACATCGTATGTTCCAACGCCTCCGCCCACCGCATGGGGGGCGACATCCCTCTGCTCATACCCGAGATCAACGCCGACCACCTGGCGCTCATCGAACGCCAGCGAGATCTCCGCGGATGGTCAGGTTTGATCGTGACCAGCCCGAACTGCTCAACCACGGGGATCGTTTTTCCTCTCAAGGCACTGGAGGACGCCTTTGGCGTGAGCCAGGTGCATGCGGTGACGATGCAGGCCATCAGCGGTGCCGGCTATCCAGGCGTATCGTCGATGGAGATACTGGACAACGTCATCCCATTCATCCGCGGTGAGGAAGTGAAGATCGAGCAGGAGACTAGAAAGCTTCTTGGTCGGCTCGGTGAGGATGCGATCGAGCCTGCTGATATTGAAGTCAGTGCTCAGGCAAACCGCGTGCCGGTGCTGGACGGACACCTGGCGGCGCTTTCGATTGGGCTTAGAAATGCTCCAGACTTGAACCAGGTTGAGGCTGCACTTGCTGCATTCCGCGGAGTGGAAGAGCTTCCTAGCGCCCCGGCACACCCGCTGATCGTGCGCCCGGAGCAGAACCGTCCTCAACCACGCCTCGATCGCGAGGCCCAGGACGGCATGGCGGTCTCGGTCGGAAGGGTGCAGCCCTGCTCCGTGCTCGACTACCGGATGGTCTCCCTGGTGCACAACACGCTGCGTGGCGCCGCAGGCGGGGCACTGTTGAACGCAGAATTACTGGTTGTGCAAGGCTACCTCGGCGAGTCGGCCAAGGAGGCGGCCTTCGCCTGATTCAGGATTTGGGAGGTGTCGGAGAGTTTGGTCCATCTCCTCGGGCATTCCAACGGTGCCTCGGATAGGACCCCAGGATCCGAAATAAGCTGGCCTTGGCTTTGAGTTCCTCTAACGCCTCAGATACGTCCCATTGGCTGGGCGCTCCAGCGTGATCCAGATAGAAAATGTACTCCCAAGGCTTGCCCGCAAGCGGCCGCGATTCGATCTTCGTTAGGTCAACTCCGCGGTTAGCGAAAGATGCCATGGCTTCATACAGCGCCCCAGGGCGATTCTCGAGGGTAAAGAGAATGGATGTTTTTGCATCTGGGCCGGGTTCGCGGCTTTCGGTTCCAAGCACCAAGAAGCGAGTGAAGTTGGCAGGATCGTCTTCGATCCCCTCGGCCAGAACGCGCATCCCATACACTTCAGCCGCTCTCTGCGAGGCAATTGCCGCGGCATCCTTCTGTTCTCCTTCAGAAAGCATACGCGCGCTTCCCGCGGTGTCGTAGGTTGACACGACCTCGACCTCGGAGAGGTTGGCAAGAAATCGCTCGCACTGGGCCAATGCCTGGGGATGCGACATAACACGCCGAATATCAGGCAGCTCCACGCCCGGCAAGGCGAGAAGGCAATGCTCGATGCGATGGTGATACTCAGCGGTGATCGTCAGGTCATGTCGAAGCAGCAGGTCGTAATTCCGGTGGATACTGCCCGCGAGCGAGTTCTCAATCGGTATGAGACCGTAATCGGCCTCGCCATGACTTACGGCCTGAAAGACGGCTTCAAAGCTGACGCAGGGCAGAGTCTCGACTTTCTCCCCGTAAATCGCCAGCGCTGCGGCTTCGCTGTAGGCGCCCCATTCGCCCTGAAACGCGATTACTGAAGACATCTAGCGTCAATCATCTCTGCTTTAGGCATTCGATGATCGCCTCACCCATCTGCTCGGTGGTTTTGGATTCATTGGTTGTAAGGTCGGCGGTCCGCGCGCCATCCGCGATGGCCTGCTGAACGGCATGCTCGACTGCAGCCGCCTCGACTTCCAAATTGAGGGAATGTCGCAGCAGCATGGCAACGCTCAAGATCGCCCCCATGGGATTGGCGATGCCACGCCCAGCGATGTCGGGCGCGCTCCCGTGGATCGGCTCGTAGACGCCCAGTGTGCCAGCACCGATCGAGGCGCTCGGCAGCATTCCAAGCGAGCCCGCAAGGACGGAGGCCTCGTCGCTAAGGATGTCGCCAAACATGTTTTCGGTGACAAGCACATCAAACTGCCGGGGATTCGCGATGAGCCGCATGGCGGCCGCATCCACCAGCTGATGCTCAAGGCGGACGCGTGGGAAGGAATCGGCTTCTTCTTGCGCTACCTGGCGCCACAATCGTGAAGACTCGAGTACGTTGGCCTTGTCCACCGAGGTCAGGATCCCGCGCCTTTGCCCAGCTAGTTCAAAAGCTAGGCGAACGACCCGGCGGATCTCATCATCGGTGTACACCAACGTGTCTACCGCTCGGCGGCGGCCATCGATTCTCTCGAGCAGGCGTGGCTCGCCGAAGTACAACCCTCCGGTCAACTCGCGTACGATGAGGATGTCTACATCCTGAACAATTTCCGGCCGGAGCGGAGAAGCATCCACGAGCTGCGGAATCAAACGAACGGGTCGTAGATTGGCATAGAGCTGCAGGCCCTGCCGCAGACGGAGTAGCCCTTGCTCTGGCCGGACTTTAGCTTGCGGATCGTCCCACTTTGGTCCGCCGACCGCGCCAAGCAGCACGGCTGCCGCGGAGCGGCAGGCCTCGAGCGTGGAGTTGGGCAGCGGATCACCCGACTCATCGATTGCGACTCCTCCGATGGGCTGCTCCTCAAAGTCAAAACGGTGGCCATAGGAAACTGCCATCGCCTCCAACACTTTGCGCCCCTGGTTTACAACTTCCGGACCGACTCCGTCGCCCGGAAGCAATACGATCTTGGCTTCCAAATAAACTCCTTCCATATCCGATTGGGCAGCAAGCCTCTACGCGATCGGCTCCAGGCCCTCTGGTGCGATTGGATTTAATCGCTCTACAGATCCCTGGCGGGCGGCAAGCTCAATGCTTCACGTAGTCAATTCGCCAGGGCCAAGCCGTAATCGATGCTGTCGACCAGCGCTTGCCAGGAAGCCTCGATGATATTGGCGGAGGCCCCCACAGTGCTCCATTCTTGGCTTCCGTTGCGGCTGTCGATGATCACACGCGTGGTGGCCGCGGTCCCATTTTGGCCATCCACGATGCGCACTTTGTAATCGACAAGATGAAACGAGCTCAGGGCAGGGTAGATCGGAGTGAGTGCCTTGCGCAGAGCCGCGTCCAGCGCGTTCACTGGGCCATTTCCCTCGGCTGCAGTGTGAACCAGCTCACCATCTACATCCACCTTAACCGTCGCCTCTGCGAACGTTCCCCGGCCGGCCCGATTTTCGACCACCACCGCGTAGTCAATCAGCTCGAATGGGGCAACGTAGTCGTCGGTTTGGCGTTTCAGCAGCATGGCGACGGAGGCCTCTGCCGCCTCAAACGAGAAACCCTGGGCTTCCAATTCCTTTAGCCGATTGAGCACTTCCGGCATATCGACGCTTTCGTCCAGCTGCAGCCCGAGTTCTTCCACCTTGCTTAATAGATTTCCGCGTCCGGAAAGCTCACTCACCACCACTCGCATTTTGTTCCCCACTTCGGCCGGGTCGATGTGCTGATAAGAGTCTGCGTTCCGGCGCATGGCGGCCACATGGATGCCACCCTTGTGGGCGAATGCACTTGCTCCCACAAACGCCATATGTTCATCCTGCGGAAGGTTGGCCACATCCGACACGAAGCGTGAGACCTCCGAGAGCTCCCTGAGCTTCCCCCGGGGCAGGCTCCGCAGGCCCATTTTGAGCTCCAGATCAGGAATGATGGCGCACAGATTCGCATTGCCGCAGCGCTCCCCGTAACCGTTGATTGTGCCCTGGACATGGATTGCTCCGGCGGTTACGGCGGCGAGCGTGTTCGCAACTGCGCACTCCGAATCATTGTGCGTATGGATGCCCACCGGGTGAGCCACGTGCTCAATGACTTCACCAACGATCTGCTCGACCTCCCAGGGCATGCACCCACCGTTTGTGTCACAGAGAACCACGATCTCTGCGCCCCCTGCAACGGCCGCTTTTAAGGTCTCGACCGCGTAGGTCGGATCGTCTTTGTAGCCATCGAAGAAGTGCTCCGCGTCATAGATGACGCGTCTGTCATGCGATCTCAGGTAGGCAAGGCTCTCCGTGATCATCAACAGGTTTTGATCGCGCGTGGTTTTCAGCACCTCGGTTACGTGAAGGTTCGAGGATTTGCCCACCACGGTGCACACCGGAGTTTCGGCATCCAGCAAGGCTCTCAAGTTGGGATCCTTCTCGGGCGCGTTTCCGGCGCGCCGGGTCGAGCCGAAAGCCGCGATCTGTGCGGTCTCCCAGACCATCTCTTTGGCGCGATCGAAAAACTCGGCGTCCTTGGGATTCGATCCCGGCCAACCTCCCTCAATGAAGGCCACTCCCAATCGATCCAGCCGGGAGGCGATGCGCAGCTTGTCATCGCAGGACAGCGAGATCCCTTCCCGCTGTGTGCCGTCCCTCAGCGTAGTGTCATAAATTTGAATCGGTTCAGAATTCATCATGGCTGGCCTCGTATGCGGAGATTTTTTCTTCCATAGAGAGCAAGTACCCGAGCTGGTCAACCCCCTCCAGGAGAGAGAGCTTGGCAAAGGGGTCCATCGGAAAATTCACAGCCTGTCCGTTGCCGAATGAAACCGTCTGCGAGACGAGGTCGATCGTCACCTCTGCCTGAGGATCCTGGGTCACCATGCCGAAAAGCTCCCTGTGTGCCTCGGCCTCGACAGTAACCGGGAGCAGGCCGTTCTTAAGTGCGTTGTTGCGGAAGATATCTGCAAAGGAAGTCGAGATAACCGCTCGCACGCCCCAATCCATTAGCGCCCATGGCGCGTGTTCGCGGGAGGAGCCGCAACCGAAGTTGCTGCCGGCAAGTAGGATTTGGGCGCCCTGGACCTCCGGTCGATTGAGCACGAATTCGAGATTGGGTGAGCCATCCGGCAATTTCCGCCAGTCTTCGAAAAGATGCTCTCCGAGTCCCTCTTTGTCGATCACCTTCAAAAAGCGGGCCGGGATAATCTGATCGGTGTCGACGTCCTTCTCCGCCAGAGGGACCAGGTGCGATGTAAGTCGGTTGAATTTCTCCATGTCCGCCTACAGCAGCTTCCTGGGGTCGGTGATTTCCCCCGATATGGCCGAGGCAGCTGCCGTGAGAGGCGAAGCCAGAAAAGTACGCCCGCCTCTGCCCTGTCGACCCTCGAAATTGCGATTGCTCGTGCTCACTCCATACTGACCCGCTTTAAGCTCATCGCCATTCATCGCCAGGCACATAGAGCAGCCCGCCTCGCGCCATTCGGCGCCTGCATTGCGGAAGATCTCGTGCAGGCCTTCGGCCTCTGCCTGCCGCTTGACGGATTGCGATCCAGGGACCACCAGCATGCGGAGCCCCTCCGCTACCTTACGGCCGTCGAGAATACCTGCGGCCAACCGCAGATCAGTGATGCGAGAGTTGGTGCAGGAGCCGATGAACACCACGTCAATCTCGTGTCCCAGAAGCGATTGCCCCGGCTGCAGATCCATGTACTGAAGGGCCTTTTCAACCGATTGCCGCTGGCCGACATCGGAGAAGCGATCCAGAGCGGGGATGCGCTCGCTGAGCAGGATGCCCATGGAGGGATTGGTGCCGTAGGTGATCATCGGTTCCAATTCCCCCGCATCGAGAGTGACCGTCCGATCGTAAATAGCGCCCTCATCGGTGGCGACCTGGCGCCAGTTACCTAGCGCGCTATGCCAAGCCTGCCCGCTAGGTGCATATTCACGCCCGGCCAGGTACTCAAACGTGGTGTCGTCGGGCGCAATCATCCCAGCACGCGCCCCCGCCTCGATCGTCATATTGCAGACCGTCATCCGCTGTTCCATGTCGAGCGCGCGAATTGCGGGACCGGTGTACTCGATGACGTGACCCGTCCCACCGTCCACTCCGATCTTGGCCATCACCGCCAAAATGATGTCTTTGGCAGTCACGCCCGGACCCATCTTCCCCTCCACACGCAGCTCGAAGGAGTTCGGCTGAGTCTGCAGCAAGCACTGGGTCGCCAGCACGTGTTCGACTTCGCTGGTACCGATCCCAAAAGCCAGCGCGCCGAAGGCGCCGTGAGTCGAGGTGTGACTGTCTCCGCAGACGATCGTCATGCCGGGTTGAGTCAGTCCCAATTCTGGACCAATCACATGAACGATTCCCCGACGGTCTGAGTCCAGATCGAAAAGCGTTACGCCGAATTCCGCGCAGTTCTCCCCGAGCTGCCGAACCTGTGCGGCGGCCATCTTATCCACCAGATTCAGGTCGAGCGCCAGGGTTGGGGTCGAGTGGTCCATCGTTGCAAAGGTCTTGACCGGACGACGCACCTGCCGGCCGGCTTCCCTCAGTCCGGCGAATGCCTGTGGAGAGGTGACTTCGTGGATCAGGTGCAGGTCGATGTACAGCACGGCCGGGCTCTCCGGCTCTTGTGCAACGACGTGCTCGTTCCAGATCTTCGAGAGCATGGTGCGGGGGGGGCTGTTGGAATGGCTCATGATCCTCCGGGGTTCCCTAAAGTGCCAAATGCGTGGCCCGCGCCCAGGAACGGACCGTATGAGCGACTATTTTGGAGCCTCGGCAGGAACGGAAGGTTCGATTTTCCGGGCTACGCCCACCTGCGCGGCGGCAGCCACTTCACCGCGCGGTCCTTCTTCAGCGAGCAGCTTATTGAGCGCGGAAAGGTACGCCTTGGCGCTGGCGACGATGATGTCCATATCGGCTCCGTACCCTCCGTAGGTTCTGGGTCGGGAGGTTTCGCGCTGGGCATTCAGGGCGTCGGGGGCGTCTTCCCCCTGGATCCGGACGGTTACCTCCCCTTGCGCATCGATACCCTCCGTTACCGCATGCACGGAAAACTCCAGCAAGACATTGGGCGTACCAATGATTTCGTCAATCGCCTTGTATGCCGCGTCCACCGGCCCGGTCCCAACGGCGGCCTGGACAAACCGTGTGTCATCGGGTCCGGAAAGTCGCACCGTGGCCGTTGGCATGCCCATGGTTCCGCAAGCCACCTGCAGCCCATCCAGAGCGAACACCTCCGGGGGCTGGTACAACTCGTCTGCCAGCAGCGCTTCGAGATCGGCGTCGGAGATGACCTTCTTCTTGTCCGCCAGCGACTTGAAGCGCCGGAAGGCGCGTTCCAGGTCGTCGTCCTCAAGCTCATAGCCAAGCTCGCCGAGCCGCACCTTGAACGCGTGCCGACCGGAGTGTTTGCCGAGCACTAGCGTGCTCTGGGTTAGCCCCACGGTCTCTGGCCGCATGATTTCGTAAGTCAGCTCGTTCTTCAGCATCCCGTCCTGGTGTATTCCGGCTTCGTGGGCAAAGGCATTGGCGCCAACAACGGCCTTGTTGGGCGGGACCAGCATGCCGGTGTAATTACTTACCAGTTTGCTGATCCGACTTATTTGGGTTGTATCAATATGAGTCGAGAGGGAGTAAACCGGCCGCCGCGTGTGCAGGGCCATCACCACTTCCTCCAGCGAGGTGTTCCCGGCTCGTTCCCCGATTCCGTTGATCGTGACTTCCACTTGCCGGGCGCCGGCCTGGATGCCGGCCAGAGTGTTGGCAGTCGCTAATCCCAGATCGTCGTGGCAATGAACGGAGAGGATCACGTCTTCAACGCCGGGTACATGCTCGACGATACCTGCGATCAAGCCCCCGAATTCCTCAGGGGTCGTGTAGCCCACTGTGTCCGGAATATTAAGCGTCGTTGCCCCGGCCTGGATGGCCTGCTCGAGCACAACATATAGAAACTCGGGATCGCTTCGGCCGGCATCTTCCGGGCTAAACTCGACGTCATCACACAGCGAACGGGCGTAGCGCACCATCTCGATCACGCGTTCGATCACCTCTTCCGGATCCATGCGCAGCTTGTGCTTCATATGGATCTCCGAGGTCGCCAGGAAGGTATGAATTCGGGGTCGAGCCGCCGGCTCGACCGCCTTCCAGGCTGCGTCGATGTCTGACCCATGGGCGCGAGCCAGGCCACAGATGATGGGAGGCTGATCCTGCTGGCCCACCTCTTCCGCGATGCGGCGGACGGCATTGAGATCGTCGGGCGAGGCCGCCGGAAACCCGGCTTCGATAACGTCCACGCGCAGGCGCGAAAGCGCCCGGGCCACCTCGAGTTTCTCGCTGGAGGTCATCGTCGCTCCAGGCGATTGCTCGCCATCGCGAAGCGTGGTGTCAAATATCCGTACTTGATCCATTTAGCGGCTCCCCTCCCCCTGCCTCAATCTCCGGGCTTCACAGTCACCGGATCGAGAAACGGCATCATCTGACGCAATTCGGCCCCCACTTCTTCGATCGGGTGTTTCTGCTCCTTCATTCGTTGTTCATTGAACCAGGGCCGGCCCCGCTCGTTTTCGGCGATCCAATCGTTTGCGTAGGTGCCGTCCTGGATCTCGCTGAGCATCTGCTTCATCTCACCCAGCGTGTCTTCCGTGACTATGCGCGGACCACCCGTGTAGTCTCCGTGCTCGGCAGTTTCGCTAACGGAGTAGCGCATATAGTTCAAGCCTCCGCGGTACATGAGGTCCACGATCAATTTGAGCTCGTGCAGGCACTCGAAATAGGCTATTTCGGGCTGGTAGCCAGCTTTGACCAGCACTTCAAATCCGGCCTTTACCAGCGCGCTCACTCCTCCGCAAAGCACCGCCTGCTCGCCGAAAAGATCGGTCTCGGTCTCTTCGGCAAATGTGGTCTCGATGACCCCGGCCCGCGTGGCTCCAAGGCCTTTGGCATAGGAGAGCGCCAGCGCCTTGGCGCCTCCGCTCGAGTCCTGGTGAACGGCCAGCAGCGCCGGGGTGCCCTCGCCATCCTGAAAGGTCTCGCGCACGCGGTGGCCGGGAGCCTTAGGCGCCACCATGCTCACGTCCACCTGCTCCGGTGGCTCGATCGTGCCAAAACGAATGTTGAAGCCGTGACTGAACATCAAGGTCTTCGAGGGAGCCAGATGGGGTGCAATGTGCTGCGCAAATATTTTCGGCTGCGAGGTATCGGGAGCCAGCATCATAATCACGTCGGCCCACTCCGCGACAGCGGGCACCATGTTCACTGTCAGTTCTTCCGCCTCGGCCGCAGCGCGGCTCTTGCTATCCGGACGCAGCCCGACCTGAACCTCGACTCCGCTGTCCCGCAGGTTCAGCGCATGCGCGTGTCCTTGCGACCCATAGCCGATGACGGCTACCTTCTTTGCCCGGATCAGGCTCAGATCCGCGTCTTGATCGTAGTAGATGGTTGCCATAAGTAAGCGTTCTCCTTAGAACGGAATCTGTCATTGCGAGCGAAGCGAAGCAATCTCCTCCTGGGTGTTGGGGATTGCTTCGTCGCTACGCTTCTCGCAATGACAGTTCGCATAGATCGTCATAGCGAGCGATGCAATCCTCTCCTACTCAGAGCAGTATAGGGCCAGGCGAGCAACTGAGCCTAGCTCAACTCGTGGCGGCTGTAGCCCAGAATGCGGCGGGCGACGGTTGATAGGAAGGTACCGACCGCTCAGCGGGCGGCTCCGTTGGGCACGTGGGCGGCCACGAACTCCGGATCTACTCCTGGAACCTCCGAACCTCGGGTCATCGCTACACGCCCGGTGCGAACCATTTCGAGGATGCCGAACGGGCGCAGTACCTCACAGAGACTTTCGATCTTCTCCTCCGTGCCGGTGATCTCCACGATGAGCGCCTCCGGGGTCACGTCGACTGCCCGAGCCCTGAACACTTCGCACATCTGAAGCACCTGAGCCCGCGCAGAAGAGTCGGCCTTCACTTTGATCAGTGCCAGATCGCGCATAACGGAGGGAATATGCGTGACGTTTTCAACACGGAGCACATTTACCAGCTTGTAGAGGCTCGCCTCCACACGCCGCGCTACGACCTCGTCGGCTTGCATCGCGATGGTCATGCGAGAGATGCCTGGCTGGTCCGTAGGACCGACCGTTAGTGATTCGATATTAAATGCGCGGCGGCGGAAGAGCGAAGCCACACGATTCAAGACGCCAGGCTTGTCTTCGACATATACAACGAATGTGTGGGTACCATCACGCATAGGAACCTTTCCGTTGTCGCTCATTAAGCACCTCCTACCATTTCGCCTTCAGCAGTTTCGACGATGGGGTTTGGCCGCCGGATCATGGCATGTAAATCCGCCCCGGCTGGCACCATCGGGTACACGATGTCCTCCTGTTCGACGCGAAAATCGATCACCACCGTCCCGGGTTCTTGCTGTGCCCAGCGCACTGCGTCCTCTACCTGGCCCCGCTCCTCAACACGGAGCCCGGCCAGCCCGTGAGCCTCTGCCAATTTCACGAAGTCGGGGTTGTGCATGGGTGTAGCCGCGTAGCGACGTTCGAAGAAGAATTCCTGCCATTGGCGGACCATGCCCAGGTAACCGTTGTTGATGATCGCAACGTTGACCTTGATCCCCTCCTGGGCACAAGTTGACAGCTCGGCCTGGGTCATTTGGAAACCTCCATCGCCCACGATGACCCAGATTTCCTCGTCGGGCTTGGCAAAACGAACACCCATCGCCGCCGGCAGGCCAAAACCCATGGTGCCCAGCCCTCCGGAGGTGATTAGTGTGAACGGCTCTTCATGCCTGAAATACTGCGCTTCCCACATCTGGTGCTGCCCGACGTCGGTGACGATGATCGGTTTGCCGCCAGTAAACCTCCATAGATCGTTGATGACATGCGCCGCATAGAGAGCTCCGTCGTCCGGGAGGCCTTGAATGTCGCGCGCGGCTGAGTCCCCCATAAGCTCATCGATATGGTCTAGCCATGCAGCATGTTCCTTGTCAGGCAGGCGCGGCAATAGAGTCCCCAGGGTCTCGCGTAAGTCGCCGACGATACCCACATCGACCTGCACCACCTTATTGATCTCGCTGGGATCGATCTCAACGTGGATCTTCTTAGCATTCACCGCGTAAGTCTTCAGGTTTCCCGTCACGCGGTCATCGAAGCGCATGCCGAAGGCCAGTAGCAGATCCGCTTCTTGGATGGCGTGATTGACCCAGGCTTCGCCGTGCATCCCCATCATGCCCAGGTTGAGCGGATGGCTGGCAGGCAAGCCGCCGATACCGAGCAGCGTCACCGCCACTGGAATCTGAGTTTTCTCGGCGAATTCACGAAGTTCCCTCATCGCGCCAGACATCATGACTCCGTGTCCAGCCAAAATGATCGGTCGTTCCGCGGCTTCGATCAATTCCAGCGCGTGCTCGTACTCTTCCGGAAGCGCACGCAAATCGGGTCGATAACCCGGCAGCCGTGCAGGCGTTTCTGGCGGAACGTAGTCCATCGACCCAGTCTGCGCATCTTTGCTGATGTCGACGAGCACCGGACCAGGACGGCCCGATCGAGCCACATAGAACGCTTCTCGCACAGTGGGTCCGATGTCCTCCACGTCTGTAACGAGATAGTTGTGCTTCGTTACTGGGAGCGTTACGCCGGTTACGTCGGTCTCCTGAAAGGCGTCGCCACCAATAGCGGCTGAGTGGACTTGGCCAGTGATGCATACGATCGGAGATGAATCCATCATTGCGGTAGCGATGCCAGTAACCAGGTTTGTAGCGCCAGGCCCGGAGGTCGCCATAGCCACCCCCACTCGTCCGGAGGCGCGGGCATACCCATCTGCCATATGTGCCGCGCCTTGCTCGTGCCGCACCAGAACATGCCGCACTGGGTAGTCAAGCATCGCGTCATAGGTCGGTAAGATCGCGCCTCCCGGGTATCCGAATACAACTTCGACGCCTTCCTGGGTCAATACTTCCCAGACAATTTGCGCTCCTGTTCGTTCCATCATCTCCTCCTTT
>JBGMQN010000045.1:9344-10568 GCA_048054495.1 Anaerolineales bacterium | reverse complement strand
TCATCCTGGTGATGAAAGAGGTTTTCGGCACTTACGAAGAGCCGGACTGGATCTAGGCACTCGCAATCCTTGTGCGCATTCGCCTTCCGCGAGCACGCCTCTCCCATCATCGGTGCCTGCGCACGCCCTTCTCAAATTATCTACTTTCTTACTCGAAGTAGGTGCTGTAACCGTTGGGGTCAGTGACTACCATCCAGTCGCCGCGACCGTCCTGATTCCGTACAAACATCCCTCCGGCTCGCCAGAGCCCTCCCTAGGAAGCTCGCTCACACTAGAGCGATCGCGGAGGCCAACAAGCTGCGCGATGTCGAAAGCCTAGTCCAGGTCGTCATCGGTAGTGGCCGGTTCGTGTCACTGAAGAGCAGAGGAATCGGGTTTGGCTAATCCTCGGCGGCGAACCGTCTGGGCGCGTGCGCGCTGTGTTTCCCAGCAACCTTCACCAGCGGGGCTACGACACGAGGAATCGCCCAGGAAAGGAGGCTCAAGGTATGATTTGCAAGGTCTCTCCGTCGGAGCGATGCACGCCGCCGGGTTCGGCGGCCGCGGTCGCACCTGGGCTGCAACTGACGAATGGAGGGTGCGCTGAAGCACGGAGGATGTAAGTCATGATTCCTGATATCGAAGAGCGCCGCGCCGATCTGGAAGCGCTGTGCCGCCAATTCGGGGTTCGCCGCCTCGAGGTGTTCGGCTCCGCGGCCACAGGCCCGTTCCAGGATGCAGCGAGCGACCTGGATTTCCTGGTAGAGTTCGAGAATCCAGGGGGTCCGGGCATTGCTGACCGCTTCTTCGGCCTGCAGGAGTCTCTGCAAGCGTTGTTCGGCCGGCCGGTAGACCTCGTGGTCGAACCCGCGATCAAGAACCCGTATTTCCGGGAATCGGTTGACAAGACCAGGGCATTGCTTTATGCGGCTTGAGGCTAAGAAGTACCTTCACGACATGCGACAGGCTGCAGAGCTCATCGCCAGCTTTACGGAGGGCAAGTCGGTTGCCGATTACGACGCGGACGCCATGCTGCGTTCTGCTGTTGAGCGGCAGTTCGAGATCATCGGCGAGGCCCTGGCGCACCTAGCCCGCCTCGATCCGTCCCTCGCGAATCGCATTCGCGAGTATGCTCGCATCATTGCCTTCCGCAACATCCTAATCCACGGATACGCGGAGGTGGACCACCGCATCGTTTGGGACATCGTCGAATCCAAGCTGCCGACCCTGCGCAGCGATGTTGCA
>JBGMQN010000045.1:0-9244 GCA_048054495.1 Anaerolineales bacterium | reverse complement strand
GGATGCCCACCCGGTTGGGCGGATTGGCGGCAAACCTGGGCCGTATCAGGTCCTTTGCTGCTCGAAGCGCCAGCCGTGAATTGGTCGAGAGCCTGATGAATGAAAGCAAACACTTCATCGAGTGGACTGCTGCAGAGGCGTAGGTCAACACTGCGGCGGAGTTGGTTGAATTGCAGGTTGAGTTAGCGGGTTGGCAGCGCAGTTGGTCACAGATTCAGGATGACCCTGCACTGCGCGACCAGGTAGCCAAAAGGGCGTGGATCTGGTCGGAGCGCGTATTGAAAATGTCGGGACTTATCGGTTGATCGACCGCTCTCACCAGTCATCGCAGCCGCACGCTCGGCTCCGACCTACCATCGTGGCATCTGCACAGCCCCGCTACGCCCCGCCCGCGCTACGACCTGATCAGACAGCCGGTCGACCTCTATCTCGGCTCGCGTGACATCCTACTTGCCACCATCGAGGATACACTTCGCCCAGCGATCCGTACCAACACCGCGGCGATCCTGATCGCGCACCCGCCGGGACAGTAATGGAGCTGGTCAACCACTTCATCGCTTTGGTCCGAGGGAAGGCATGTCATAATCTGGACAGGAGGCGGTTGTGAGAGAGCGTGCCTGGCAACTCCACGAAGCGAAGGATCGATTCAGTGAGCTTGTAAACAGGGCCCTTGACGAAGGGCCGCAGGTCATCACGCGACGCGGAGAAGAGGTCGTGGTGATCCTCTCTAAGAACGAATACGCGAAGTTGCGGAAGTCACGACCCAGCCTGCTCAATTTCTTGCGCGAATCGCCTCTGGTCGGCGCCGAACTCGATCTGGTGCGTGACCGCAGCCGACCTGGAGACACGGACCTGTAACAAACCAGTATCGTATCGGTGAAGATCTCCAGCAAAGGAGGTGTCGTCATCCCCGCTAGGCTCAGGAAGAAATACAACCTGAAGCCTGGCGACCGCGTGCACTTTGTCGACTATGGGGACGTCGTGTCGCTCGCGCTCGCCTCTGCTGACCCCGTCAAGCACACGGCGGGGATGCTGAAGGGCAGGCAATCACTCGCCGGGGCGCTGCTGCAAGAGCACCGGAAGGAGCGAACGCTCGGCACAACATCACCTGGATGACCTGGAGGTCCGGGTGAACCGGCTTGCGGAGCTGCGCGCAGCGCGCGATGGCTTTGCGGTGGGTCAGGCCCTGGATCGCCTGTCAGGGCACCGAGAACACGATGCCCCATATCCTTGATGCGGTGCGGAGCTATGCTACGTTGGGCGAAGTCATCCTGGTGATGAAAGAGGTTTTCGGCACTTACGAAGAGCCGGACTGGATCTAATATAAAAACATCGGCAGTCCGCCCACCTGTCGCACCCTCGGCCGATATTCATCCTCGTCGTAGAGCGCTTCAACGTCAACATTCCTGACCCTCCCGCGCGTCTCAGCGAGCGGCACATCCGTGTAGCTGCCCTGGTGAAGCGCCACCATGCGGCCCGATTTTCCCTCGAGCGCGAGATCGGAGGCCATGGTCCCAAAATTCATGGCCACCATTAAGTCAAGCGAATCGGGACTACCCGAACGCATCAAGTAGGCAACCTGCTGATAAATGATTTTTTGGCCGGTCAGCTCGCGTAACATATCCCCCGTTACGGCGCCGATCCCTCCCAGCTTTTTGTGACCGAATGTGTCCGCTCGTCCGCTCACTAAAGCTTCGCCGCCTTCTAGCTGAGCCCCCTCAGAAATAGTCATCATGGCGTAGTTGCTCGGATTGGCGGCCTTATCTGCCATCAGCAGATATGCCAGCTTCTGCGGATCGAAAGGTACCTCGGAAATGATGGCACGGTCGGCTCCGGACAGGTAGGCCGAGATCAGCGAAGTCTCGCCGCTATTTCGGCCAAACAACTCGACTACGGCAATGCGTTCGTGAGAACCGGTGCTTGTTCTCAGGTTGTGGATGAACTGCACGTTGCGGGTCACCGCGGTCGAGAATCCGATGCAGTAGTCGGTTCCGTATACATCATTGTCCATCGTCTTAGGTATGGCTATGACAGGGAGGCCTTCGTCATGGAGACGCAAGGCGTAGGAGAGCGTGTCGTCACCGCCAATTGGGATCAGGACATCTAATTTGAGATGTTCGATCACCTTCAGCACATGCTCTGTGTAGTCTGCCGATCCGTCGTCTCGCGCATCCGCCTGGAGAAATTCGGGTGCCTTGTCCACGGGGAAGTTGGCTGGATTGGTGCGCGAGGTGTGGAGAAATGTACCGCCTGTGCGATCGACGGTGCGCACCGCCTGCGGGTCGAGTGGCAGGATGTATTCTGCCTCGGCAACCAGGTCTCCAACCTGCCATTTTAATAGTCCGGCCCAACCCCGTCGGATACCCACCACTTCGTGCTCCCCTTGCACGACACGATTGACGACCGCCTTGATAGCGGCATTCAGGCCGGGAACGTCCCCACCGCCGGTCAGTATTCCCACTCTCATCGCGATTCGCTATTCCTCTCTGAGCAGGGGTGCTTCTGCCGCACGACCCCTATCCTCCAGGATTATCCTCTCTGGCTTGGGCTTCTCTTGCGGGGGATTCTAAACGAACCTCTTAGTGAAGGTGTAGCGGCGCCACATGCACACAGTTATCTCCAACCAACCGCAAGAGCTTCGTGTGGAGCTCGGGCGTGTAGCGGGTGGACGAATTCGGAAACGCGAGATCGTATCGGCCGGCGTCCTCATAGACAGTAAACGCCAAGCGATCTGTACCGGGATAGGATGCGAGCAGCGCATGGATGCGGCGCATGCGCCTGATATCCCGCTGGCGATCTCCCGAGGATCGAAGAAGGATGGTGACCATCGAAGGCTCGGGCCCCTGCCAGACGGCCAGATAGTCGGAAAGCAGGTCTTGGGAAAACTGGATTTCATCACTGTGGGCGCCTAACACGGGCACGGGCGGAGCCTGGACAGCTTGCACCGGTGCCCCCCCCGCAACGGGGGCGTCATCTCCCAGCTCCAGGTCTTTCGAAATGCTCGGGAGCTCGGCAGCCGGCTGGGTTCCGGCAGTGTCATCCGCCAGCGCTGGCTCGTTGGGAATGCTCGGCGCTGCGGCCGGCTCATGGGTTGGTTGCTCTGCATCGGGAATCTCCCCATTCCCCTCACCCGCACCGACCTTCGCCACCTCCTCCGTCGCCAGTGGCTGATTCGATTGCTGAGGCGCTACTCGCGGCGAACTGTCGGAGCCAGAATGGGCCGCACGCGCGGTGGAGCCTCGCCCCGCGGGTTGATTTGCCACGTTACCCTTAGCACGCGAGGCCTTGGCGAGGTCATGATCTATCGAGTCCACTAACAGCTTTGGCTCGCCGCGGTTTCCATCAACGCGCCCATTCACCACCACGATTTGATTGAGTTCGATATCGCTGGAGATCTTCTCCCAGAGCCGTTGAAATACCACCAGCTCGATCGTGCCCTGTAAATCCTCCAGGGAAAGGAAGCCCATCTCTTTGCCGGCGCGGGTTAGATACGGCCGGATGGCGCAGATCTCGCCGGCGACGGTTACCTTCTCGCCTTCCATGGACTCGCCGATCTCACTGCTGTAGTGAGTTACGACATTTGATAGCTGGTCCATCTTCGCCGCCAACGGGTGATCCGAAACGTAGGATCCCAATAGCTCCTTTTCCCAGCCTAGCTGGCGGCGCCAGGAGACGTCGACGGTGGCTGGTTTCAATACCAATTGCTCTGTAACTCCGGTCGACTCGCCAAAGATCGACAGCTGACCGACCTCCGCCGCCCTGAAGTGCGTGGCAGAATAGCTCACAATGCGATCAAGCGATTCCAGCAGATCCAGCCGCGCTCCCAATTCATCCAGCGCTCCGACCCGAATCAAACTCTCCATGGCCCGCTTTCCGACCTGTCGCAAATCCACGCGACGAGCGAAGTCCACCAGGTCGACGAATCCCTCATCGGGGCGGGCTTGGAGCATCGCTTCCACCGAGCCATATCCGACGTTCTTGATCGCTCCCAGGCCGTAGCGAATCCCCGGTGCTTGATCTTCGATCTCGAAGTCGAGCCCGCTACCATTGACGTTGGGGGGAAGAACGGTCAGCCCCATGCGCCTGCACTCGGCCACATACAGCGCCACTCGATCGGTGACACCCATGTAGACAGACAGCAGCGCCGTCATGTACTCTATGGGATAGTTTGCCTTCAGATATGCGGTCTGCACGCAGATAACGGCATAGTCGGCGGCATGACCCTTCGGAAAGCCGTATCGGGCGAACGCTTCCCAGTCGTCAAAGATCGTATCGGCCGTTTCCCGCGGAATCTCATTGGCCACCGCCCCCTCAACGAATTTCTGTCGCTGCTCCCGCAACGCTTTGGCCTTTTTCTTCGCCACCGCCTTGCGCAGGTTGTCCGCCTCGGAGGCCGTGTAGCCCGCCAGGCTCATCGCGGAGTACATTATCTGTTCCTGGTAGACCGTGATCCCGTAGGTCTCCTTCAGGATCGGTTCCAGGGACGGATGGCGATACGTCACACCCTCCTGCCCGTGCATGCGGCGAATGTAGGCCGGTATGAATTCCATGGGGCCGGGTCGATAGAGCGCCACCATAGCCGTAACATGCGCCAAGTTTCTTGGTTTCATCTCCATCAAGTAGCGGCGCATTCCGGCCCCTTCGACCTGGAATACTCCTAAGACGTTCCCACTCCCCAGCAAATCGTACGTCTTGGGGTCGTCCCGCGGGATGGACTGGAGGTCCAACTCCACACCATGGCGCTGTCGAATGAGATCAGAGGCGCGTGCCATCACGGTCAGAGTCGATAGGCCCAGATAGTCGATCTTCAACAGGCCCAGCGATTCCAGGACTCCCATTTCGAACTGGGTAACGGCGCGTATCGGGCTATCTTCCTGGCTGCCCTTGGTCGGCCTGTGGAGGGGAATGTATTCGGTGATGGGTTTATCGGTGATGATCACACCCGCGGCGTGCGTGCCCGCATTCCTGGCAACGCCTTCGAGCTTGGTGGCCGTCTCAATCAGCTCGCGGATGTACTCACTGCTCTGATAAGCCTCCTGGAGGTCTGGGACCGTTTCGAGCGCTTCCGGTATGGTGACCGGCTTTCCAGGAATATTCGGAATGACCTTTGCGATCCTGTCCACTTCCGGCAAGGGGATGTCCATCACCCGACCAACGTCGCGGATGGCGGCCCTGGCGCCGAGCGTGCCGAAGGTGATGATCTGGGCCACCTTGTCCCTGCCGTACTTCTTGGCTGTGTATTCAAGAAGCTCGGAGCGCCGGTCATCCTGGAAGTCCATGTCGATATCCGGCATGGATACTCGGCCAGGATTTAGAAATCTCTCAAAGATTAGACCGTGCTCGATGGGATCTACAAGTGTGATATCCAAGCAGTATGCCACGATGGATCCGGCGGCCGAGCCGCGTGCGTTGTACCAGATGCCTTGCTCCGCCGCGAAGCGGCACAGGTCCCACACGATCAAGAAGTAAGCGTCAAATCCCATCTCGTGGATCACGCCCAGCTCGTAGTCCAAGCGCTCTCTCCGCTCCCGGTCTTTGGCGTGAGCTCCATAGCGGCGCTCGAGTCCCTCTTCGCACAGGACTCGAAGGAAGCTCTCAGCGGTCTGGCCTTTCGGAACCTCGAACGGCGGAAGGCGATATTGCTCAAAATCGAGGTTTACATTCGCGCGCTCGGCGATCCAGAGCGTGTTCTCGATGGCTCCTTCCACTTCACCAAACAGCTCGGTCATTTCCTGTGTTGAGCGAAGATAGTAGGAATCGTCCGTCATGCGCATACGATCCGGATCGCTGAGGACCGAGCCGGTTTGTATGCAGAGCAGCACGTCCTGCAGGTCGGCTTCCTCCGGCCGCACGTAATGCACGTCGTTCGTCGCCACAAAGCGCGCCTTGTACCTGGGCGCCAGATCGATCAGCGCTTGATTGACGCCCTCCAGCTCCGGGATATCGTGGCTCTGAAGCTCGAAGAAGAATCGGTCCCTGCCGAAGAGGTCAAAATACCAGTCCAGGCGCTCTTCGGCGTACTGCTGACGGCCCTGGCCCAGGGCTCGAGGGACTTCGCCGGACATGCACCCGGTGGTAGCAATGAGCCCCTCGCTATGAGCTGCGAGGAACGCTTGATCGATGCGGGGACGGTAGTAAAAGCCCTCGAGTTGAGCGGCGGTAGCGATCTTCAACAGGTTCCGATAGCCCTGCTTATTTTCGGCCAGCAGCAGCAGATGGGCGGTACGACTGTCCTGCTGATGGTCGCGATCCTGCATGCCGCGCGGTGCAAGGTAGGCCTCCATCCCGATTAAGGGCTTGATGCCTTCTCGTTTGGCCGCATTATAGAAATGCACGGCACCAAACATTGTGCCGTGATCCGTCAACGCCACGGCCGGCATGTTCAATTCCTTGGCGCGTTGAACCAAAGCTGGGATACGACTCAGACCGTCGAGCAGCGAGTATTCAGAATGGACGTGCAGGTGAACGAAGGACATGCCCCCCCGAGAAATTGGACCGGGGCGATTATATCGGAGCGTCGTGCGGGAAGCCACCAATTGCGCGTTTTGAGCTGCATTTTTAAGGCTTCCGATGGCTTGTAGTAGAAAAAGGCGCGGGAAATTTCCAAGTGAATAGTCGCCTCCAGTAACCAATTGCTCAACCCGAACGGGGCTGGCCGATCGGCCAACCCCATTCGCAGAAGGGGAAGTCTAGCGGCGACTACTTCTTAGAAGAAGACTTCTTGGAAGAGGCTTTCTTGGCCGGCGCCTTCTTGCTCTTGGGCGGCGGCAATTCAGCGGCACCAGAGGCTATTTCATACTCACGCGATCCGAAGCGGGTCAGGATTACCGCTCCCAGACCGGCCGAGCCCACCAGCAGCGGCGCCAGCCAGCCGATGCATGGGATCAGCCCGATCCCGCCCACGACGAAGCTGACGGCCAGCGTTCCAATCCCTGCCGCAGCCGCTGGATGAAGCTCCCAATCGAAGGCCTCGGCCATACGCAGGCCGATCTCCACCCCGATCGCGATCCAACCGAACACGACTGCAACTACCAACGCAACCACCGTCAAGAAGCTCAACGGCAGGCCGATGATCGTAATCGCCAGAAAAACGGCCAGGATCGGAACCACGATAAACGTCAGGCAGCCCAGCCCTCCCGAGACGATCGGCTGCGAAACCGCCGCGTTGCCCGCGCGTTCTGCCGGCTTCGGCCAGAACAGCACGACTAGAATGGCCAGCGCGGCAACCAGCAGGCTCCGAAGAACGAACCACAGAATGCCTATGACCGGCGAGAAGAAGGGTCCAAAGCTGCTGCGCCCGAAGGGTCGCACGCGGACCGTGTCTCCGAAATCCGGTAGATTGGGGAGCTCGAAGCTGAAGGGGAGATAGAATCCCTCTGCGGAAACAAAATCGCCCTCCACTATGGCGCCTTCGGCTTGGTTAACGTTGCCTCCCATGGTGGCCACATCCCCAGTAATTACGGCGGTTGAGCCGAGATCCGCGTTCCCTCCCAGCAGCGCCAAATCTCCATCGATTTCGCCATGGATCACGGCATTGCCTCCAAACAGGAGAACATCACCGTCAACGATCGAGCCTTCCTCAAGCTCGACCGAGCCGCCGAATATCACCAGGTCCCCATGCAGCACCTCACCGCTCTCCAGGGTGAATGTTCCGCCAAATATGACCTGGCCTTGTTCGGCTTCGCCCGCGTAAGCTGCGCCCGGCAGTGCCAGGGCGGCAACAAGCACAACAAAGGGAACCAAGAAAAGTTTCTTCATCAACTCACTCCATTCTGAACTCGGCTAAAGCCATATCGAACCATTGCAGCGACCCACAACACGCTCAACCACGCCACGGCAGCGCTTAAGGCCAGAGCGCCCAGAAGAGCCGGCCAGCCATTCCCTATGATGGTCAAGAAGCGCGCGCCCGTCTCCAGGATCTGGCCGATCCGTATGGCCGCCTCGATCCAGGCCGCGCCGATCTGAGCCGGCGAGGCCAGGGCCTCCAGGCCAATGAGCAACATCGCAGCAAACGCGCCCATCAACAGCGCTCCGAGCAGCCACTGGACGTGTCGCAGGCGCCGGCGTTCTTGCCTCTCAGCCAGATTAGATCGCCACCGGCGGGCAAAGCCCGGCCTCGGGCCGATGGACGGTGCTTCTCGGAGCGAAGCTTCGATCGCCTGCCAGACGCCCAGTTCTCTCTGCAACTCTGGAGATTCTGCGAGCGCCCGCTCAAGGCGCTCCCTTTCGGCAGCGCTCAGATCGCGCTCATCAAGCGGCCATGAATCAAGCAAGCGAGACTTCATTCTGACTTTCTCCTAGTGCCTGCTGCTCGGCATTCCAGACGGTCATCAGTTCGCGGCGCGCACGGTGCAGTCGGCTCTTGACCGCACTGTTCGTCAACGACAGAGTCTCTGCAATTTCGTCATAGGAATAGTCATACCAATAGCGCAGAACGACCGCGGCTCGGTCCTTTACGCTCAAGGTTGAGAGTGCTTCTTGAACCCTCTCGGCTTCGCTTGTCGCTTCTACGGCGAGTTCGGGAGACGGTGATTGCGGATCGGACCTGTCAAACAGGGCTTCGAGGCCGACCCACGTGACGCGCCGACGTCGAAGCTGATCAATGCACTGGTTGTACGCGATAGCTAGCAACCAGGAAATGAAGGGGCGCTGAGGATCGTACTTTTCGAGTCCTTTATAGGCCTTCATAAATGCTTCCTGGGAGGCGTCTTCCGCATCTCCGTGATTTCCTAACAGTCGATAGCAGAGGTTGTAGACCGGCTTCTGATATCGCTCGACGATCTTGCTGAATGCATCATCATCGCCGTCCACGGCTGCAGTTATCAAATCTCTTTCGTCGTCACCCGCCATTGGCAGCCGTTCTCGTTCTACTCCTATATACGCAGCAATTGATTGAAGGTTGCATGGATTTTCAGCGAACGGAAGAAGGAAGCGGCTGAATTCGGCAATCGGTGGACCGTTGCATGTTATTCCAGCGCCCGTTGGAGCTTGAAAGTGATTCGGGCTTTCTGCTGACGATGGAGGAGATTGCTTCGGCGCTCTGCGCCTCGCAATGACGTGCAGGCGCATCTGTCATTGCGAGCGAAGCGACGCAATCTCCAAGATGTTCGTCAGGACTTTCGCTAATAGCCCGGTTTGCTGCTGGCGATTGCATGCTGCTTTGGCGTAGTGCTCATAGCACACGCGTAACAGGCGCATCTGTCATTGCGAGCGAAGCGACGCAATCTCCAAGATGTTCGTCAGG
>JBGMQN010000052.1:28314-29536 GCA_048054495.1 Anaerolineales bacterium | reverse complement strand
GGCAGTCGCAAGCCGGCCAGCAATGCGCCCAGGATGAGGATGAGGCCGGTGGCCAGGAAGGTGGCGCGCAGCCCGAAGGCGAGCGCCACGGCCGCGCCGACCAGCGGGGCGCCGGCCCGGGCGCCGGCACGCACCGAGTTATCAAGGCCAAAGACGACTCCCTCCGATCCCTGATGTGAGTAGCCAGCGAGCAGGGCACTGATCGAGGGGATCACTCCGCCCATCGCCACCCCCACGAGAGCCATCAGACCGAGAAGCTGCCAGGCTTCCGTGGCCAGGCTCTGAGGCAGGTAGAGCAATCCGGCCATGAACATCGAGACCACCAGGATGCGTTTGTGGCCGATTCGGTCCCCCAATCGGCTGAGGTAGATCGCGGCGACGGTGAGGGTCGCCGAACTCACGGCCACTACCAGGCCGGTAAAGGTGTTGAGACGCGATTGATCCACCAACAGTTGTCCAATGAACAGGGGAGTGATGGGTACCACCATCATCCGACCCAGCTGGGAGATGAAGCGCATGGCGTAGCTCAGCGAGACACCCTTTCCGATGATGATAGCCCGCCACTCCTTCAGGAAGGCCAGCGGCGACCGGGTGAGGGAGAGCAGGGGTTCGAACTCTTCGCGTACCCCGAACATGACTGTGAAACCCGCGATCACGAGCAATCCGGAAGTGATGAAGAAGGCCGAGCTGTAGCCAAAGGTGTCCGCCGCCAGGCCGCCGACGAGCGGACCGATCGCCAGGCCCGCGCCCAGCGATACCTGAAGCATTCCCATGGCGTACCCAGTCCGCTGTCGCGGCACCGCGGCTGCGACCAGCGCGTTCGAAGCGGCCAGAGTGCCGGTGATCAGCCCCTGAATCGCACGCAGGATCACCAGCTGCTCGGCCGAGGTCACGAAGGCCATCAGCAGGATGACGAGCGCTCCTCCGAAAGTAGCCCGCTCTACCATCAGCTTGCGCCCATAGCGATCGGCCAGCGACCCCCAAATGGGCGAGGCCAGCATCATGGTGAACGCCTGCGCCGAGAAGACCAGCGCCGCCAACAGCTCCACCGATAGGGAGGTGGTGGCGCCCAATTCATCGACATAGAGCGGTAGGAATGGGAAGATGCTGGAAAAGCCGACCGCTGTGACCAGCTGGACGAAGAATATGATGTAGAGGGTACGTTGCCAGCCCGGTCGGGCTCGATCCGCGATCTGCATGATTGGATAGCGGATGGATTGTA
>JBGMQN010000052.1:23895-28214 GCA_048054495.1 Anaerolineales bacterium | reverse complement strand
GTAACTGCGGAAACCTGCCGGGAAAATGGAGTCTTTGCCTGCGCAGTGTTCCACATAGTAGCCGCAGGATCGATTCCTGTGCTTGATGCAGATTAGCTTGTGTGCTAAACTCAAACCAGATTTAGTGAAATAGCTAACTTCCTGAGCGATGAAGCCTTAGAGCTAAACCGTGGCCAAATGAAGTGTAATCACTTAATCCGATTATGGTGAAGCTCAGCAGCTACATAGCAGTCATCGGCGATGTGGTGGGTTCACGAAGCGCAGGCGACCGCAGCGACCTCCAGGATCGATTGGGCGGCGGCCTGAGGGACGTCAACGCTGCCTTTGACGATACAATCGCGGCGGAATTCGTACTCACCGTGGGGGATGAATTTCAGGGCCTGCTGAGCGCCGCCAGCGCCCTGGACCTCATTTTGGCCACGCTGCGCACGCACGCCTTTGCGGCAGAGCTGCGGTTCGGAATCGGCGTGGGGCCGCTGGAGACCGCGCTGCGCAGCCAGGCCATCGGGATGGACGGCCGCTGCTTTCACAACGCACGGCAGGCGATCGAGAGAGCCGCAGAGCGCCGTACGCCGGTGGAGGTGCAGGCTGAAGGGCCAGAAGCTCCGTTTGAGATCTATTCTCTGCTCTACGAGGTCATCCGGAGCCGCTGGACGACGCGGCAGCGCGAAGTCGTGGATCTATCCGCCTCAGGGCTGGAGGGGCGCGAAGTGGCGGCGTACCTGTCGATCACACCCAGCGCCGTTAGCCAGCATCTGAAGGCGGCGGGGGCCAAGGAACTGAGAGCGGCAACGGTCGAGTGGCGCACTCAGATCGAGAACGCGATGCTGGAGGAGGCCTAGATTGGCTCTGGTGCTGCTGGCCGTGCTCCCAATTCTCCTCACAGAGTACGGTTTAATGTCCCGTTCTGGAATCGTCGAAGGGTTCACCGCCAAATGGCGCCCGACACGCACGTTGGTGAGATTCGCCTTTTGGTTCCTGGTGCTGCTCGTGGTCGGATTGCGGCCGCTGGGCTTTCTAGTAGTGGGGCTTGGGGTCGTGTTGAGCGAGCTAGGGGCGGTCGTCTTACGGCGACGCATGCGCATAGACAACGAGAGAGGGAAACCTCACGGATTGCCTTACACGCACTTTGTCCCTTTCGCGGTCGGGATTCTGTTCTGGGTGCTCATCATCCTCGTGTCCCAATTGATTCAAGGGCGAATCCTGGAAGGAGATACTTTAATGGCTTTCCTGGCTCCGCTCATCATTTTCAGCCTAGTCGCGCTCTGGGGATGGGCCACGATGGTCACGGTCAGCGTCGTAGATCTCGTTCGACCCGGTCAAGTGCGAGAGGACTCCGATCGAGTCGGAGCGGGAGAGGTTATCGGAGTGCTGGAGCGTCTGGTCACGTTCGTGTTGGTCGCGAGCGGGTCCTTCACCGCGGTGGGATTCGTGATGGCGGCCAAGGCCGCCGCGCGCTTTCCGCTCTTCAAGGAGAAGGCGTTCGCGGAATATTTTCTCATCGGCACGTTAACCTCAGTTGGATTGGCCTTGCTTCTTGGGCTGCTCGTTCTCGCGGGCCTATGAATTCGTAGTAATCGCACTGTTGACAGCCTCGCTGCTCCCCCGTAGGATGAGGCCGTTCCGCGCCCAGTTGAATCCCTGACATGCGAATCTTCATCGCCATTGCCCTAATCCTTGCGCTCCTGGTCACCGTTTTTGCGGTTCAGAATAATCAGCCCATCACCATCAACTTCCTGTTCTGGAGCATTGAGGGGTCCCTGGCGCTCGTACTCATGATCACCCTTGTGCTGGGGATCGTGGTCGGGGTTCTGCTAATGGCGCCGGGCTATATTCGCAGCCGGATTCAAGTTGGCAGTCTTCAGCGCGCCGCTCGATCCATGGAGCTCGAGTCGGATTCCGCGGAAGCGGCACCCTCTCAACCTGCGGAGGATATAGCTCCAGAGACTCCTGGAGAAGAGCTTGACGCCTAGCTTCGCCGGTCCCCAAGCGAGATTTGCCCAAGAGTTTATTGATTCCGCCCCAGATGCAATAATTATCGTAGACGGGCAGGGCAAAATCGTGCTCGCCAATGAGATGACCGGGCAGATGTTCGGCCATGAAGCGAGCGAGATGGTCGGTGAGCCGGTCGAGCGGCTGATTCCAGAGCGTTTTCACCAAGTGCACAGTGAGCATCGTCAAGGATTCTTCACCGCCCCGAGAGTTAGACCGATGGGAGCCAGTATTAATCTTAGAGCTCGCCGGAATGACGGCAGTGAGTTTCCTGTTGAAATCAGCCTCAGTCCAATGGAGACGGAAGCAGGAGAAATGGTGATGTGCATCGTTCGCGATGTCTCGAATCGCCGGTTGACTGAGTCTGCGTTGGAGGCAAGCGAGGAGCGCTTTCGAAAGATATTCGAGCATTCTAACGACGCAATTTACCTTGTGGATCCCGAGAATGACACGATCAAGGACACCAATCCCACCGCTTGTCGCATGCTCGGCTATTCGCGGAGGGAGATGTTGTCGCTCGATGTGTCAGATATCCATCCGGATGAAATGCCTCAACTGCGCGCGTTCGCCAATATGGTCTTTATGAATGGCGGAGGCTGGACGAATGAGCTTACCTGCCGTACCAAGGGGGGAACATTCCTGCCGGCTGAGATATCGGCCTCGGTGGTCGAGATCGACGGGCAGGATTACATGATCGCCATGGTCCGCGATACCACAGAGCGCAAGATTGCTGAGAAACGAATTCAGCAAGGGGCGGCTCGAGTTGATTCGCTGGCCCGGATTGCGGCGCGGCTGAACGTCCATCTCACGCTGGAAGGCGTGCTTAAGGCGGTGTGCGAAGAGACGGTCAAGGCGCTGGAAGTGCCTGCTGCCGCAGTGCTGCTTTTTGACGCCGAGGCGGGAACGCTGGCGCCAGCCGCCGTACTCGGGCTGCCAGGTGACTACACGCGCGAGTACATGCCGCTGGAACGGTCGATATACGATCGCTACGTCGAACAACAAGGATCCACGTTCGAGATCCTCGATCTTCAGCAGGAGGACGGACTTCCCAACCAACGACTGTTCCAACGCGTCGGAGCCCGGACTGTGATTGTGGCCAGCATGCTGCGCGAAGGTGAGCTCACGGGCACTCTCAATGTGTACTCCCTTCATCAAGTACGGAGCTTCTCGAACGACGAGAAAGCGCTCCTACAAGGGCTAGCGGATCAGGCCGCGCTGGCCATTGAGAACGCGCGCCTGCGCGACCAGGCTCAGCGTGGAGCCATCGTGGAAGAGCGAACGCGACTGGCGCGTGATCTCCACGACTCCGTCGCACAGGCACTCTATGGCGTCACACTTAGTGCGGAAGCGGGCGCGAGAATGCTGTCTTCGAATGAGCTGGATTCAGCAGGGAGGCAGCTGCTAAAGATTCGTACCGCGGCCGAGGAGGCGTTGCGTGAGATGCGGCTTCTCATATACGAGCTGCGGCCTCCAGATTTGGCCTCACTGGGTCTTGTAGCGGCGCTCCAGGCGCGCTTGGAGAATGTGGAGCGCCGATCCGGCGTAAAAGCGGATTTCAAGGTCGAGGGGAACCCCCAGATTGACCAGGAAACCGAAGAAGCCCTTTACCGCATTGTGCGGGAGGCGCTCAACAACGCCCTCAAGCATGCGCAAGCGACGACAGTATCGGTTACGCTGAAAGACGAGCAGGGGATGATCCTGCTCGATGTGGAGGACGATGGGGTTGGATTTGATCCGAAGAGCACGGGTGGACTAGGGCTTAATGGAATGCGGGAACGCGTTGAACGTCTGAGAGGCGATTTCAGCGTGCACAGCAATGGGGGTGTTGGAACCCGGGTGCATGTAGTGCTCAGAGCCGTCTCAGGGCCAAACGGGGGCGGTCTGGAATGACAGCGAAAATCCGCGTGATCGTAGCGGATGATCATGCCATCGTGCGTGACGGGATCAGCTCACTGCTGTCAACCGAGCCGGATATCGAAGTTGTAGCGGAGGCCACGAACGGCAGGGAGGCCGTCGAGCTATCGAAACGCCATAAGCCTGACATCGTGCTGATGGACTTGATGATGCCAGAAATGGACGGCGTCGAGGCAACCAAGGCAATACGGGCCGGCGCATCCAACACCCGAGTTCTGGTTCTCACAAGCTTTGCGGCAGAAGACCGGCTACTTCCTGCACTCAGGGCCGGCGCGCAGGGCTACTTGTTGAAACAATCCGGTGCAGAGGACTTGGTTGGAGCGATTCAACTGGTGCATTCAGGAGGCTCATCACTCGATCCAGCAGTGGCGGGGAAGGTGCTGCAGGAGCTTGCGAAGGAATCTGGACCGAGC
>JBGMQN010000052.1:22540-23795 GCA_048054495.1 Anaerolineales bacterium | reverse complement strand
TGTAGGTCAAACGTCACGCGAGGCGCTAGACGCCGGTCCTATCCGACCGCCTTCAAAAGCGGTCTTTTTTATTCATTCGAAATGGCCACAGAAGCTGATGACCTTCCGCCTGCCTTCTGCCATAGTTGAACTCGAAATGAGCAGCACCGATTTGCGGTGGAACGAGGGAGGCAGGAGCAGATTAATGGAGCCAGCCAGAGTCAGAGTGCTCATAGCAGACGACAGCCGTGGGGCCCGCGAGGGGCTGAAAGACCTTATAGGCACTTGGCCGGAGGTGGAGCTAGTGGGCGAAGTGAGCGACGGTAGCGAAGTGTTGCTCTACCTTGATGAGCAGCAGGCAGACGTCGTTCTGATGGATGTGCGCATGCCGCGACTTGATGGAGTGATGACCACTCGCGAGATCAAGGCGCACTGGCCCAACGTTGTAGTCATCGTGCTCAGCATGTACCCCTACGCGCGTGGTGAAGCCGTGGAGGCGGGAGCGAGCGCATTTTTTTTCAAGGGGGATTCACCGCAAGATCTGCGAGCAGCAATTGGAGCTGGGTCCAAAGCGACCTAGGAGGGCCACGATGTTGAGCATTACTAGTCAGGCCATCAAGCCATTCAAGAGTCGGGAGCGCACCAATGAGGAATGGCTGTTTGAGCTCGATCAAAGCGGACCCGTTCAAGCCGAGGCGCTTGAGGCTCTCCGCGTACACCTATTCCGCGCGGTGAAGGCGTACCTGGGAAGACAGGGTAAGCGATTGGAGCGATTCGCCTGGTCTGAGCTGGAACAGATCGCAGAGGACTTCACTCAAGACGCCATGTTGAAGGTCCTGGATAACCTGCATACGTTTGAGGGGCGAAGCCGATTCACGACCTGGGCCATGCGAGTGGCAATCAACACAGCCGCCAGCGGACTCCGCAGACGCCTGTGGCAAGAAGTGCCCCTCGTGAGTAGAAACGAAGAAGGCGAAGAAATCTCGATTGTCGATGGCTTGAAGGTTTCTGCAATACATGGAAGTCCCGAGGCGGCGGTCCAGCGGCAGGAGGCGGTCGACATGTTGCGCGAGATCATTAGTAACGAGTTGACGGAACGGCAGCGAATTGTGATGCTGAACGTGCTCGTACACGGCATGCCGCTTGACGTGATCGCACAGCGCATGAATACCAATCGCAACAACATTTACAAGCTTACCCACGATGCCAGAATGAAGCTCAAGAACTGCCTGCGAGAATCCGGTCTTTCTCCGGATTACGTGCTCTCCCTTTTTAC
>JBGMQN010000052.1:20471-22440 GCA_048054495.1 Anaerolineales bacterium | reverse complement strand
TGCCGCGCGCATCAGAAGCAGCAGTTTGAAGCTCCCTGCAAAGCGAGATTCCGATCCCAAAGCTATTCACAAGCTTCACTCAAGGTCTAAGGCTAATCCATTGTTCATTTGGATCTTCACTTACCCACACGTTCCATCTCGACGATACTGGCAAAGAGATTATGGCTCCAACCAGCGTCGCATTTCAGATATTGGCCTGTAATTCACATCTCATGATCAACCCGACCGTGACACCGGCTGGGGGTTGACATTGGGATAACTTGATCTGTGAGGTTAAGACATGTCCATATTTTCGCCTAGGGCATACCAGCCCGCGTATCGTCCGTACAGAACTGATGAGGATTCTCCTGGCCTGAAGGTTTTCACCTCGTTCGAGAAGTCAGTGAAGGGATTGCTCTTCGGGTGCCAAATGTGCGGTACCTGCATTCTCAGGGAAACCGCATTTGTTTGCCCGATGACCTGCCCTAAAGGTCTGCGCAACGGTCTTTGTGGAGGAGCCACTCCGGACGCCTGCGAAGTGGATCCCTCCCGACCTTGCACCTGGTACGTTATCTATGAGCGCGCCGAGCGCATGGGACGCGAAGATAAACTGCTTGAGATCAATGCCCCCATGGATGGGGATCGAGTTGGACGTGAGACCTGGCTGGATGCCCTAAAGACCTGGCGCGAGCGCGGTCAGGGTCCTTCCGTGGCCGATTTTTTCATCAAGCGGGAGAAGTTTTCAAGCGAATGGGATCAGCTCTTCTATGATCTACGCCAACCGGATTGGTGGCAGGGGGATTCGGCATTCCATGCTCCTCAGTATGAGGAACCGATCTCGAATTTCGAGGCGAGTTTGCGGAGCGGGACCTTTACGACTGTGACTGAAATCGCCCCGCCATTGGGTGCCTCCACCGCCATCCTCGAGAAAAAAGTTGGCTGGATCAAGGGGTATGTCTCGGCCGCCAACTTCACCGACAATGCCTCGGCCTCCGCGCGGATGAGCAGTGTCGCCAGCAGCCGGATCTGTATGGAGCTTGGCATCGAACCCATCGTGCAGATGCAAGCCCGCGATCGGAACCGCGTGGTCATCGAGTCGGATGCCATGGGAATGGCTGGCCTGGGTCTGAAAAATCTACTGGTCGTGTCCGGGGATCACCATCGCTTCGGGCCGTCCCCTCGCTCCACGCCGACGCAATCCGACATGGACTCTGTTCAGGTGCTCTGGATGCTGCGCCGCATGAGAGACGAGGGCGTGTATCTCGATGGGCGTCCGATCAAGTACCGTCCAGAGTGGTTCCTCGGTGCCGCAGCCTCGCCCTACGGCGCGATCCCGAAGTACGAGGCACTTCGCTTCGAGAAGAAGATTAATGCCGGCGCCCAGTTCATCCAGACCCAACCGGTTTTTGACTACGATCGCTTCCTGGAATGGCTGGAGGCGCTGGACAAACGCAACCTGCTCGGTAAGGCTTATATCCTGGCCGGGCTGGTTCCGCTCAAGAGTGCAAGAGCTGCGCATTTCATGGATGAAAATCTGCCCGGTGTGGTGATTTCGCCGGACATCATCAAGCGGATGGATGATGCTGGTGACAAAGAAGGGCAGCAGGAGGTTGGCGCGGAGATCGCCCTCGAGCTCATCGAGAAGTTGAAAGAAACAGCGGGGATCAGTGGTCTACATATCATGGCAATCCACTGGGAGCAGGTTGTCCCGCGCCTGGTGGAGGAATCAGGACTTCCGCGCCCAACGATCGAGTTTGGAGAAAAATGAGGGGGTATTAAGTGCGGGACAGTGCCCCACTGGCAAGAATTAGTCCAGGCAACGCTACGCTGCCTCCCGTTGCAGCGCGTCCGCCATGGCACGGATGTGGGCCGGCGTGCTGCCGCAACATCCACCAATGATCTGTGCGCCTTCCTCAACGGCTTGCAGAGCGTACTCCGCCATGTGTTCAGGGGTGGCATCGTAGGTCGGAGCTCCATCCACCAGATGCGG
>JBGMQN010000052.1:9561-20371 GCA_048054495.1 Anaerolineales bacterium | reverse complement strand
TTCATCGAGGTCATACATCGTCTCGATCCAAAATGCGTCGACTCCCCCTTTCGCCAGGGAGCGTGCCTGTTGCTCGAAAGCCGCCTTGGCCGCTTCGTAAGTGAGCTCGCCAAGAGGTTCCATCATGGCCCCGGTGGGTCCCATCGATCCGCCGACAGCGACTGGAACTGGGGCGGCATCCGCCTGGACGCGTGCGAGCTGTGCTGCGGTCAAGTTGATCTGCTCGACCTGGTCGTCGAGGCCGTGCTGCTGCAGCAGTATCCGGTTGCCTCCAAATGAGTTCGTCAGGATAATCTGGGCGCCGGCCTCTATGTATTCCCGATGAACTTCGCTCACTTGATCGGGATGGGAAAGATTCCACCGTTCTGGAGAGCCGCCTTGCCCGAGGCCGAGAGCGAACAACATGGTTCCCATGGCGCCATCGGCCAGGACTGGTTGCCCGGAGCTAATCAGGTCTTTAAGACTGGTTCGCATACTCTCTTCGCTGCCTCGTTTTTGCGCTCCAAAGATACTGGGCGGGTGTCTTCAAATCAAGCAAATGATGTGGCCGATCAGTATTGTAGACGACATCCCAATCCCACAAGGCCCCATTGACGCGCTTCAAATCCAGTTCCCCCTGTACAGGTCATAGAACTATTCCGCCTGCGTCCGCTGGGCGCGCTCCGCAGGCCCGTTCTGCAAGCGAAATTCAGGCCAAAAGATTGGCTAGTAATTACGTTATGAATCCACCATTCATGTCAATTTCCATGCGGTATCAGAATTGGGGACGAACGACACCTCTTGATGCCGGTCATCTTATTGAATCTTCTGCTATAGAATTACTCCGGCTTCAAGATCCTCAAGACACGCTCAATAAACCACATATATAGAAGGATAGGAGACGGTTATGTCAGATGAGCTGTTCCAAAAACTATACCAATCCGTGATCGACGGTGAGAAGGAATCTGCTGTTGCATTGGCAGAGCAGGCCCTCGAACAAGGTGTCGATCCGCTGTCATGCATCAGCGAAGGGCTGACGAAAGGCATTCAGAAAGTCGGTGAATTGTTCAATGATGGGGAGTACTTCCTCCCGCAGCTAATCATGGGCGCCGAAGCTATGAAAGGGGCCATGGCGATCCTCGAACCGACCCTGGTCGGCGATAAGAAACGTGAGGTAATTGGGAGGGTTGTGGTTGGTACGGTAGAGGGCGATCTCCATGAAATCGGTAAGACGCTGGTGGGGACGATGCTGGCTGCCAATGGCTTTCAGGTGACCGATATCGGCGTCAATAATAGCTCAGAGGAGTTCATTGAAGCAATTAGGGAGGCAAGTGCCGACATCGTTGGCGCCTCGGCGCTGTTGACGACGACCATGGTTCAGCAGAAGAAGCTCATCGAGGATTTGGAGCAGGCAGGGCTCAGAGAGAGAGTGAAGGTGATGGTCGGAGGAGCGCCAGTCACCGCGCGGTATGCCAAAGAGATCGGCGCTGACGGCTTTGCCGAGGATGCCATCTCTGCGGTGGATATGGCCTTCGGACTCGTGGATGCTCCAGCATAATTTGAGCTTCCAGGTGCTGTGCATTCTTCTAGGTATGCCTAGAGGCCGCGGGAGCCCACACTATGAGTGACGAATTGGCTTGCACATTGGCGCGGGCCGGGTTGGATAAACAAGGGAGATGGATTAAATGATCGAATCGAAGGAAAGAAAAGCGAGCATTCAACCCTTGAAATCGAAACTCAAGATCAGCATTCTCGATGGCGAGTAGATAAGAAGGATCAATCAGATGGCGCTGGACATCCTGGAAGATGTCGGGGTCAAGATGCCGTCAGAGAAGGCGCTGAAGATATTTGCCGATGTCAATGCCGAGGTAGATTTCGATACAATAATCGTCAGACCGCGAGATACTCCAGCAGATAAGGAAGAAGCGTGAAAACTCTTTTGCGAAGCTCGACCAACGAAGTTACGATTACCGACGACGGTCCGTTCACCATCATCGGCGAAAGAATCAATCCCACCGGAAACAAGAGACTTTCCAAAGCACTGACCGAGGGGGATCTGGATTACATCCGTGAGCTGGCCCGCAGTCAGGTCGAGGCCGGCGCGGATGTGCTCGACGTGAATGTCGGCGTACCTGGATTGGACGAGGTGACCCTACTACCACAAATCGTTGGAGCTGTTTCCTCAGAAGTCGATGCACCCATTTGCATCGACTCACCCAATCTTGAAGCCCTGGCCTCCGCACTATCCCAAATTGAAGGAAAGGCGCTTGTCAACTCCGTGAACGGCGAGAAGTCCTCGCTCGAGAGCGTGCTGCCGCTTGTAAAGGATCACGGCGCCGCAGTCATAGGATTGACGATGGACGATGATGGAATCCCCTCGACCAGCGAAGGTAGAGTCAAAGTCGCCGGACGGATTTTGGAAGAGGCGGCAAAGCTGGGAATCAGCGAAGAGGATGTGGTGATCGACCCGCTCGTGTTGACCATCGGCGCGGATCACCAAGCTGCGGTGACCACGATCGAAGCGATCGAGAGCATACATGGAGAGTTTGGGGTCAACATCAACGTTGGCGCTAGCAATGTTTCGTTTGGCCTGCCGGAGCGCCACATTATCAATCTGGCGTTCCTGGCCTTGACCATGGGAGCGGGAGCCACATGCGCCATAACCAATGCAGGGAAGATGACCCGAACAGTCCGTGCGACCGATCTTCTTATGGGAAGGGATGCGTTTGGAGCTCGCTACATTCAATACTTCCGATCTCACCAGACGGACTGACCGCGATCGTATGCAAACCATTGATGATTGGGAGCTGACACTTGACATCGATCGCGTGTTGCGCGGCCAAGGAGCCGATCCTGAAATCATTCGCACGCGCTCCCCAAATCTCGTCGATGTCGCCGAGCGCGCCATCGCTGAGGGTTCTCCGCTTCTAAAACCTCGGTTGATCTACCGGCGCATGGCATTGGAATCGGTGATGCACGAGCGACTGCTGCTGCGGGGCGGAGACAAGCTGCGGAGTCGCCTGTTGGCTAAGCATCTATCACCTGCCAAGGAGATTGTTCTCGTCGTATGTACGATCGGCGCAGAGATCGATTCTTTGGTCGCGGGAGCGTTCAAGGCGGACCCGCTTTTCAGCCTTTCGCTGGACGGGCTAGGAAACGCGGCCGTGGAAGACCTGGCAAATCAGGCCTGCAGGCGTTTTGAGAAAGCGGCGCGCGACGAGCGGATGGAGGTCAGCATCCCCCTGAGCCCGGGCATGCAGGGTTGGTCAGTGGATGACGGACAAGATCAAATATTCGGTCTCCTTCCTGCGCAGAAGATTGGGGTGAAACTCAACCGGTCCCGGATGATGTCGCCAAACAAATCACTCTCGATGGTGATCGGCATGGGAGAGCATCTGGCGGGCGGGGGCCGACAATGCGATTTCTGCATGCTGAACAAGACATGTCGCTATAAGGATCTTTATGTCTGATGCCCCCAAGACCGTGCAGGTGAATTTCGAGCCGATTGGCCGTCGAGTTCAGGTTGCGCGGGGGACAGATCTTCTCAGCGCGGCTCAGTCAGCTGGAGTAGGGATCATCTCGGTCTGCGGGGGCGAGGGATTATGTGACAGCTGTCGCATTCAGCAAGTGAGCGGACAACTCAGCAGCCATTCACTGATTGAGCAAGATGTGTTGGACCGCGACGAACTTGAATCAGGTCTTCGGCTCGCCTGCCAGGCGGAAGTATTGGCAGATGTAACCATCTATGTTCCTGCGGAATCGCTCACGAGCGCTCAAAGGCTCCAGATAGAGGGTGAAGAGGCCGAAATCGATGCAGACCCGGCGGTGATCTCACTTGAGCTGCAGATTGATCCACCGACATTGTCTGATTTGCGCTCTGACATCAGCCGAATAGAGCAAGCGCTGCTTGAGCGTGGGTTGCATCGTCCGGACTTCGACCTCCGCACACTGCGGGAATTGCCGTCACTTGTTCGGAAGCAGGATTGGAAAGGCTCGATCGTCTGGCGGGATGGCGATATTGTGACATTTCTCTCTCCCGGGAAACGGCTGATTGGGTTGGCCGTCGACATCGGCACCACCAAGCTGGCAACCTACCTGGTAGACCTTGAGAGCGGCAAGACGCTGGCCAAGCTTGGAGCGATGAATCCACAAATCAGTTTTGGTGAAGATGTAATCAGCCGCATCGCATATATCGCGGCTCACGAGAATGGCCAGGCTTTCCTGCAAGAGAAGCTCTCCGCAGCGATCGATACCTTGGTCGCCGAGATGTGTTCGTCGGCCGGGGTTGGTAGGGACCAGATCGTTGATGCGGTCGTGGTGGGCAATACGGCCATGCACCACATCTTTGCAGGATTGCCAGTCGAGCAATTGGGGATGGCTCCGTATGTTCCAGCACTTGGCCACACCATTTACGTGTACGCCTCCGATCTTGGGCTAGAGCTGGCCCCAATGGCCAAGGTTCTTTTCCCTCCCATTCTTGCCGGCTATGTTGGGGCGGATCATGTAGCGATGTTGCTCGCAACAGGTCTGGAACGCTCAGACAAGAAGATCCTTGCCGTTGATATCGGGACAAACACAGAGATCTCATTGAGCCAAGGTGACGAGATACTCAGCTGTTCCTGCGCCTCCGGCCCAGCTTTTGAAGGAGCTCACATTCAAGATGGAATGCGGGCATCAGCGGGTGCCATCGAACGTGTTCAGATCATTGAAGATCAGGTGCGTACATACACTATTGAAGATCAGCCAGCGGTAGGGATCTGCGGATCGGGAATTCTTGACGCGGTCGCTGTGATGCTCGAAGCCGGAGCTATCGAAGGCAATGGGAGGCTGAATACGGCGCATCAGTTCGTCCAGGATTCAGGAAAAAATGCGCATTTGCTTATGGTAGCTGCGGCGGAGAGCGGCCACGGAAAAGACATCCGGGTTACCAGATCCGATGTGAACGAAATCCAGCTCGCAAAAGGAGCTATCCGCGCAGGCACGGACATCCTGCTGCATGAGGCCGGGCTTCAAGCTCAGGATTTGGACGAAATCATTGTGGCCGGAGCGTTTGGGACATACCTTAATTTGAAAAGCGCGATTAGGATCGGCATGTTTCCAGACTTGCCTGGGGCCCGCTTCAGGCAAGTGGGCAACGCAGCTGGTGCGGGCGCCAGGCTAATACTTGTATCCAAGGAGAAACGACAGGAGACGGAGCGAATTATCCAAAAAATGCGCTATATCGAACTAACGACTTACGATGGCTTCCAGGACAAGTTCTACCGTTCTATGACCTTCCCTGGCTAACCTGGGAAGCTGAGCCGCGCGTCGACTGATGAGTCGGCCTGCTTCTACTTCCTCTGACTCCTGGGTAGGCGCGGCAAGATGCGCCGAGCACTAGGCAAACGGATTGCCTTGCTCCTGCTCCCCCTCGAAGACCCGCACTGCAACGACCTCCGCCCGAGCGGTCATGTCGCCATCGGAATAAACCTGGCAGGTGAGACTGGTCTTGCGTCCCTTGATCTCCACCACCTGAGCACGCAGCGTGATAGGTCGGTCGTTGGGAGTGGGCTTGAGATAGTCCACCTTGATGCTGGCAGTAGCGTAGCGGTAATATGGCTCCGAGCCGAGCGACCGTCCCTCTTCTTGGTATGCGGCAGCCATGGCCGTCCCCATGCAGTGACAGTCAATAAGCGTTGCCAGAATCCCCCCATTCATGATCTTGATCCAGCCCTGATAGCGGGTTTCTGAGTTCCAGACGCAGACCGATTCGTCGCCCTCCCAGTAGCCCTGTATGTGTAGACCCTTGTCGTTGTATTTGCCACACCCGAAACACACGTTTCCTGGCATGTGGTCTTGAAAGTAGATGGATTCCGTTTCAGTCACTATGCGTTCTCGCTAGGTGGCGCCCACGCACGCGCCAAGCATCCTTTCAGGCATTCGAAATTTTGGGCGTCGGACTATACCACAGCGATCGGTAGGAGCGCTGGAACCTCAGGCGCGGCTAGACTACAATCGCTCTTAGGCCCTAATGCCGTGAAGCTCTACAGCAGCCTCTCCCAAGAAATGCAAGCCGTTGAACCAAGCTCCGATCCGCTCGGGATCTACGCTTGCGGGATTACGCCGTATGACACAACGCACCTGGGGCACGCATTTACCTACTGCACTGTGGATATCCTTATTCGGTACCTCGAGTACACAGGAAGGAGCACACGCTACATCCAGAACGTCACGGATATCGACGATGACATGCTGCGCGAGGCGGCCAAGAGGAGCGAAGACTGGAAGCGGCTCGGCGACTGCTGGACGGCACATTTTATTGAAGACATGACCGCGTTGAATGTCCGTGCTCCAGATGAGCTTCCGCGCGCCTCATCCGCCATCTCCGATATATTGCAGGCGGTGCAGGGACTGGTCGAAGCCGGCCATGCTTATGTTGAAGCTGGATCGGTTTACTATGATCTCGAGTCCTGGCCTGACTACGGCAAACTTTCCAATTTGTCGAGAGAAGAGATGCTGCCGATCGCTAACAAACGCGGTAATTCGCCGGACGATCCCAATAAGCGTCAGCCGCTTGACTTTGTGCTCTGGCAGGCGCAGCAGGCCGGCGAGCCGGCCTGGGAGAGCCCTTGGGGGCCGGGAAGACCCGGATGGCATATCGAGTGTTCTACCTTGGCCGGACGGCTCGGGGCGACCCTTGACGTGCATGTGGGTGGTGGAGACCTGATCTTCCCACACCACGAAAGCGAGATCGCACAGTCGGAGGCACTGCACGGCGTTCCACTGTCTCGCGTTTGGATGCACATCGCGATGGTCGAGCATGAGGGCGAAAAAATGAGCAAATCCCTCGGCAACCTGGTGCTCATCCGCGACATGCTCGAGAGCTGGTCTCCCAATGCCGTCCGCTTATATCTGGCCAATCACCATTATCGGGAGTCCTGGAGTCATTCGGAACAAGAGCTGGAGATGGCTGCCGAGTGGGCCGATACACTGAGACGTGCGGTTCAAGAGAAGAATGGTTCCGGGCCGGAGCTCGAGCCCGCAGAGGCGGAGGCCGAATTTGTGGCGGCGATGGAGGCCGATCTCAATGCGAAGGAAGCCATCCGGGTCATTCTTCGGCTTGCGCAGGAGATCCAGGCCGCAGATGAAGAGGGGCGTGCCGTCGGAATCGCCCAGGACTCGCTCAAGTCGCTGGCTGGAGTCCTTGGACTACGGCTGACGCCGGGGCCGCCGCTCCCAGAACTTGTGAAGGGCTGGCGCCGACATTTATAAAATTTCCCCGAGCTCAATCAGGCCGCACTCCCGCATACGTAGGTGGCTGCATCCTTCCGATATACGATCAAGCTGTTCCGATTCGTCGTCAGGAGCCCATTCTTGCAAGGCCTAATCGGTCAAGAGCTAGGCGGATATCGGATCGTTTCCCAGATCGGCAGGGGAGGCATGGCCACGGTCTTTAAGGCCTATCAGCCCTCACTCGATCGGTATGTGGCGGTAAAAGTGATGCCGCCCTACTACGCCGAGCAGGACGACACCTTCCTCAAGCGCTTCCGGCAGGAAGCGAAGGCCATCGCCAGCCTGCGGCACCCCAACATCCTGATCGTGATTGACTACGGCGAAGAGAATGACACCACCTTTATCGTCATGGAGTTCGTGGAAGCCGGTACCCTCACCGAGCTGCTGGGAAAGCCCATGGCACCGGAACAGATGAGTGGGCTGATCAATCAGATCGCGAGAGCGCTGCAGTATGCGCACGAACAAGGTATCGTGCACCGGGATATCAAGCCCAGCAACATCCTGCTGCCGAAGCCGGACTGGCCGCTGCTCACCGATTTTGGCCTGGCCAAGATCGTGGGGGGCAGCCAGCTGACACAGAGCGGCACAATCGCGGGAACACCTGCCTATATGTCCCCGGAGCAGGGCCGCGTCAAGGAATCCTGGCGATCCGTGGCTCGATGAATTGATAGGCTGGACTTACCTGGATTTCGACGACTGTGAGCGCGCGCTCGACCACTTCGAACGTGCGTTGTCCATGGATCCTTCCATCGACAGCGCCGAGCAGGGAATTCGAGAATGTGGGGGGTAGCTCTCAGGGCGGAGAGCCTAGCCTATGGCTGATTCGTGGGGTGTAAGCTATCGCTTGGAGCTTATTTCTAGTTGTCCCTCGTCAGAGCTCGCAGCAATAGGGATGCCGCGGGGGATCGGCGCTCGTCAAAGCGCCAAAGCCCGGCTTCCTGGGCATGATCAATCGCCGCCTGGAACTCGCTGCCGGTGACCCGGCGGTTGATCTCCTCGAACTTCTCCGAACTGACCCTCCCGGCCGGACGATACTGCTCCATCACGTTGACATAGGTATCGCGCGAGATTTGGTTCGCCAGGAAGCGCATGATCTCTCCAGTGCCCGCAATTTCCCCGGGCAATACGAGATGCCGAACGAGAACCCCACGCTTCGCCAACCCTCGCTCATCGAACTTGAGCGCGCCGACCTGTCGGTGCATCTCTCGGATGGCTCTGCCGGCGGCCGAGGCATAGTCCTTGGCCAGCAAATAACGCAGCGATAGCCGCGCATCCCAGAATTTGAAATCCGGCATGTAGATATCCACGATTCCATCCAGCAGCCCCAGGCTGTCCATGGAGTCGTAGGCGGAGGTGTTGTAGACCAGGGGCAGGTGCAGTCCGCCTTCGACGGCAAGCGGCAGCGCCTCAAGGATCTGCGGGACGACGTGCTCCGGTGTCACGAAGTTGATGTTGTGACACCCCATGGCCTGCAGCTCCAGCATCATCTCTGCCAGCCGTAACGGCTCGGTCTCTTCACCCTCGCCGGCCTGGCTGATGTCGTAGTTCTGACAAAAGACGCAGCGCAGGTTGCACATCGAGAAGAAGATCGTCCCGCTGCCGTTCCAGCCGCGCAAACAGTCTTCCTCTCCGGAATGCGGGAAGTAGCTGCTGACACGGGCATAGCGCCCCGTCTTGCATGCCGCGGTCTTGTCCGCCATGCGGTCCACGCCGCAGTCGCGCGGGCAGACCAGGCAATGGCTCAACTGCTCCAGACCTGCCGCGGCTCGACGTCGAAGTTCGCCAGAGCGGTGGAATGCCATATAGGCCGGCTCGAAATCCGCCTGCGAGATAAGAAACCGGGTGGTTGGAGCCATTGCAACTATTCTACACGGGGGGCTTCAAGTCTGTTCTTGGCAAGCTCCTTGCACCCTTGACGATGACATGCAAGGGAATGTGGAGCAAACTCGACCCATGCGGGTGCGTGCTATTGCGACTCAACCCGCGCGCCCGTTCCGCGCACGCACTCTGCACTCAGATGCCGCCAGCGCCAGGACCTCACGCTCCAGGGTGGTCTGGGTGGGGGTTATAGCCGCCATCTTTCTATCCCTGCCCATAGCTCTACTGGTTGGGGCCTACGGCTGGCTTCGCATGTCCCAGACCGTTGCACCCGGCGTACGAGTAGGTGAGGTACCGGTGGGCGGTATGCGCCTCGATCAGGCCATCGAGACGCTCGATGAATCTTGGAACCAGGAGCGCGTGATGACCGCGGTAGACACGGCCGACGCGGAGCGAATCTGGACGGTGCGTCCCGCTCAATTCGGCCTGGCGGTGGATGCGGCTGTGAGCGCGGAAATCGCGTACTCGTACGCGCGTGAGGCCAGTTTGCCTGCCTCGATCAGGCAAATGCTGACCGCATTCTCCAAGGGCTGGGAGGTTAAGCCTATCGTAACGTTCGATCCGGATGTCGCTCGGGTTGGCCTGGAATCGCTCTCCGAAACCACATATATCCCAGCGGCCGATGCCCAGCTGGGGCTGGCCGCTGGGGAGGTGACCGCAACTTCCGCTCAATGGGGAAGGCAACTGGACATCGATTCGAGCCTGGCGCTCATCGCCGCCGATCCGGGTGCGATTCTGCTTCGGTACGGGTTTGTCCCGCTGGTCACCCGCGGGCTACCGCCAGCGATTGAGGGAGTCGCCCAGGCGGCGAATGAGGCGGAACGCCTGCTGTCTGCCGGCCCAACCTTGCGGGCATATGATCCAGTGATCGACGAGTGGCTCGAGTTCACGCCCTCTCGTGAGGTGGCCAGTGCGTGGTTGCAGATCCAGCGCGACGGATCAGGACTGAGGGTTGAGGTAGATGAGGAAGCAGTGGGGCCATACATCGCCAGCCTGCAGACCGCGGTTGGCGAAGAACGGACGCTCGATCTGGAAGCCGCCACCGCATCGTTATTGGCTGGCCTGCGCGGAGAGGAAGTGGAGCCGCTGCAAGTACGGTACCTCCCCCGATACTATGTCGTGACTCCGCAGGACACGCTCATCTCGATCAGCTTCAAGGTTGGGATCCCATACTGGCAGTGGCTAGAGGAAAATCCAGAGGTCAAGGCAAGAGGACTGAGGGCGAGCGAATCGCTCACCATTCCGCCGCGCGACGCCATGCTGGAATTGCCGCTGGTAGAAGGCAAGCGCATCGTGATCAGCATCTCGGAGAACCGCATGTGGGTCCAGGAGCGGGGTGAGGTCATTCAAGAGCACGTCATCAGCACCGGTATCCCAAGTTCGCCCACGATGCCGGGCATCTATCAGGTCAAATCCCATTACGAGAACGCATACGCCTCGACTTGGGACCTCGAGATGCCGTCCTTCCTCGGCATCTACCACTCCACGCCCAACCTGCTCAACGGGATCCATGGCTTGCCGCTTCTATCGAACGGCGATCGCCTGTGGGAAAACGCGCTGGGCAGCCCGGCTTCCTATGGAAGCGTGGTGCTCGATCCAGAAGCGGCCGAGCGTCTCTTCAACTGGGCCGAAGACGGGGTGGTGGTCGAGATCCGAGCCTAGGCCCGAACTCAACCATTTG
>JBGMQN010000052.1:0-9461 GCA_048054495.1 Anaerolineales bacterium | reverse complement strand
GCCGAAGACGGGGTGGTGGTCGAGATCCGAGCCTAGGCCCGAACTCAACCATTTGGGCATAGCCATGTCGAAATCAGCGCCGGGACTGCGATTAGGACACTTAGAACGTCGGTGGGTGCCGCATGTCAGGCCAAGCAACCCTAACCGCTCGGTAGTTCAATGATGGTAGCTTCACCGGTGTCCAGATCGACAATCGAATAAGATCGCGATTCAAACTTAAGAGCCCCGAGGGCGCCGGGATTAAGGATGCGGGTCGAACCCTGCGTTTCGTCCCGACGGCGGTGCGTGTGACCGTAGAAAACGTATTGGTGTTTTCCCGAGTCCACCAGACGACGAAGTTCGTTCTCATTATCCCCATGGGTCACCCCGATTGAGACTCCCCCAATCTCCCCTTCGTACGTGGGCAGGACAACGCTATGTGGGTTGAGATCTCTCAGAGTGCGGTAGATTTCGGGCAGGTCCCGATCCATGTTTCCGTCCACATAGACCACTTCAAATCCCTCAAGGCTCCGCGCGGTGCCTTCGGTGGTCATGTCGCCGCAGTGGATGACCTGCGTGATCCCTTGCTTACGATAGGCATCCAGCACCCGCTCCAGGTTATTAACGTTGTCGTGGGTGTCCGCCAGCACTCCTAGCTTCATGTTCAGCCCTCCATGCCTATAGTTCTTCGTCGGCCGTGTATTGGATCGAATCGGGTCCCATAATCAGCGGCGCCAGGACTCCGTCTTCAAGCCGCCGCCAGGTCTCCGGAGACTCGTCTCTGGGCTCCGGGGTCTCTGGTCGCAGCAACCTCCAACCGGTCATCCGCGGAGCGCGCGGGAGCCGCGAGGTGGATCTATTTCCGCCGGAGATCCCGCGCGATCACTCGCGCTGCGTTGCGGCCGGGTGCACCGGTGAGGCCTCCACCTGGATGGGCGCCCGCTCCGCAGAAATACAACCCCTCCACCGGCGATCGATATCGCCCGTAGCCGGGGATCGGTCGCATGGAAAGCAGCTGGTCGAGCGCCATTTGACCGTGGTAGATGCTGCCCTCGGGGAGCCCGTATTCGCGTTCGTAATCGAGCGGAGTCAAGACCTGGCGATGCAGGATTGATTTGGGCAGATCGGGCGCGTATTTGGCAATGGCGGCCACGACATGGTCGCCGAATGCCTCGCGCTCACTTTCCCAATCGCGCTCTTCTAGCTGGTATGGAGCATAACGCACGGTCGCCGAGAGAACGTGCTTCCCCTCGGGGGCACGCGTGTCATCTAAAATCGTCGGGATCGACATATCCAGGTACGGCGCGCGCGACCAGGTCCGGTATTTGGCGTCATCGTAGGCGCGCTCCAGATAGTCTGTGCTGGGGCTGATGAGGATCCGACCCGTGAGCTCGGAGACCTCTCGCACGCCGTTGAATTCCGGTATCCGATCGAGCGCGAGGTTGACTTTGGCCGTGCTGCCGCGGAAGCGAATGTTTCGTACGCGCCGCATCACACGCAGCTCAAGATTCGGTGACCCTACCAGATCGAGCAGCGTGTGCCGCGGGTCTGCACAGGAAGCGATCGCCCCGCATCGGATCTGATGGCCGTTCGACAGCGCGACGCCATTTGCCCGATAGTCGCCCGTCAGAATCTTTTCCACGCGCAGGCCGGTCTGGATCTCCGCGCCCCGTTTTGTCGCTGCGTCGGCCAGGGCAGTGGAAAGTGCTCCCGTCCCACCCCGCACGTACCGAACAGGGGGAGGGAAACCATTGGCGGCTTGATAGAGCAGCATGAGACCCGTACCGGAGGCCTTTGGCCCCTGCATGGTTCCTTCCACTCCGCTCGCAGCGAGCGCTCCTTTTAACACTGGATTCTCGAACCACTCGTCCAGAAGCTGCTCGGCGGATATCGGAATCGTGCGCAGGAATTCGCTTACTGCCTTTCGACCCCTGCGTCTGAGCCTGAGCGCCAGGCGCGACCATGGGGCCAGCCCGGGCAGGTTGCGGAGCCGGCCATCCGAGGCCAGATCCGGAGGCACTCGGTCCTGCGCACCGAGAAGAATCGACGCCTGATCCTCAACCCAGGCCAAAAAATCCTCGTAGCGGGCCGCATCCGCACTGGAGTAGCGCTCAATCTCCTTCCGCGCAGCCTGCGGATCGCGCCAGAGACGCAGGACGTCCCCCTCGGTCAAACTGAGCGCGCCCATCGGACTGTCGATGATCTCTAATCCATGCCCTTGGAGGCCAAGCTCGCGGGCGATTTCGTCTCGAAACAAACCTGCGTGGCTTGCGCCGGTATCGATCCGATAGCCAGGGAAGATCTCTTCCGTGGCGGCCGCGCCACCGAGCACCTCCCGTGCCTCGATAACCAGCACGCTTTGACCCGCACCGGCCAGATAAGCGGCCGTGACCAGCCCATTGTGGCCACCGCCGATCACAACCACATCGTAGTCGGATCTCATCCGCCGCCCTCTCGCCTCACAACCCCAGATCACCCAGAATCTCGAGCGCCGCAAGCCTGCCCGGCGCCCCGGTTATTCCCCCTCCAGGATGTGTCCCCGAACCGCACTGGTAATAGCCTCGAATCGGCGTGCGGTATTTCGCGTAGCCGGCGGCGGGGCGCAGGAAGAACAGCTGCGAGAGGTCGAGTTCGCCCTGAAAGATGTTGCCTTCCGAGAGGCCCGTCATCCGCTCGATATCGAGCGGGGTCAGAACCTGGCGGTGCAGAAGGATATCTTTTAGATTTGGAATGAATTCTGATAGCGTATCGATCACGGTATCACCGAATTCTTCGCGTCGGGCATCCCAATCGCCATTCGCCAGCTCATAGGGCGCGTACTGCACAAAGCACGACATTACGTGCTTGCCTGGTGGAGCCATATCGGGATCGATCATGGATGGAATTACGATGTCGATGAAGGGCCGATGAGAAAAATCACCGTACTTTGCCTGGTCGTATGCGCGCTCCAGGTAATCGATACTGGGACTGATCGAGATCGCGCCACGCAAATGTGGGCCCTCTCCCGGCCAGCAGGTAAACTCGGGCGCCGCGTCCAGCGCCAGATTGACCTTCCCGGAGGACCCTCGGAATCGGAAGCGGCCAACGTCGGCAACGAGGTCGGCCGGGAGCAGATCGGGTGAGACGAGATCCAGGAACGTCCGTCTGGGATCCAGGCTCGATACGACCTTACGCGCCATCAGTTCGGTGCCATCATGCAGCGCCACTCCAGTGGCCTTATTGCCGCGCACGATGACCGCTTCCACCGGGGAATCCGTCCGGATCTTTGCCCCGAAGGAGCGGGCGGAGCTCGCAATCGCCTCCGCCAGGCCGCCCGTGCCTCCCTTTGCAAATCCCCACGCGCGAAAGACTCCGTCGATCTCGCCCATGTAGTGGTGCAAGAGTACGTAAGCCGTTCCGGGTGAACGAGGGCCCATGAAGGTGCCGATGATCCCGCTGGCGGACATGGTGGCCTTGAGCGGTTCCGTCTCAAACCATTCATCCAGGAAATCCGCCGAGCTCATGGTCATCAGCTTGATGAGCGTATGTAGGTTACCGTCACCCATGTCGAGCAAGAGCGAACCGAGATCGGCCAGTCGTTTGAGCTCTCGGGGATCGAGCGAGTTGGGGTCGGGAGGCACCATGCCCAGGATGGGCTTGATGGCTTTGGCCATGAAGTACATGGCGCGCCCGTACTCTTCATAGGCCTCAACATCGCGAACGGAATGGCGGCCGATTTCTCGCAACGTCCGATAGTGGTCGTCATCGCGGTAAAGGTAGTCGCCGTTCGGCAGCGGCGTGAGGGTGCTGGGCAGCGGCAGCATGATCAGCCCGTGGCGGGGGAGTTGCAGGTCCTGGATGATCTCCGGGCGCAGGATGCTCACCACATAAGAAAACACGGAGTACTTGAATCCAGGGAATACCTCCTCGGTAACCGTCGCTCCACCCACGAGCTCCCGCCGTTCGAGCACGAGTACTTTGAGGCCGGCACGCGCCAGGTAGGCCGCGTTGACCAGGCCGTTGTGCCCGGCGCCGATCACAATGACATCGTAGGGTTCCGTCATCTGCCCAATTCTGCGAATTCGGCTACGCTCGCACCCGTTCTCACGGAAGTTGAGATGCTGATTGGAGGTCGGGCGCGTCTGTTCAAATTCAGCTTCGCTTGTGAGTTGGATCGTAAAAGGGCTTGCGCGACACGCGCGCCGGCACCCGCGTGCGTTGATATTCGACGGTCATTTCGAGTTCGAGCGCCTGACCCAGGCCCGCATAACTTCGCTCTATCGTGGCCAGTCCCAGGTAGGTTTTAGAAAGCGGTGAGAAGGCCATGCTCGTGGCCTGGCCGACCTGGCGCTCGCCGACATAGACCGGAGCCGGGTTTCGGGAGGCCCGGCCGGCTACCTGCGGTGCAAGATCGTAGGCGGCATACAGTCGATCGAGATCCGACCATACAACCTCCAGCCCGACCAGGGACCACTCCGACACGCGCTGGGCCTCGTCCAGCAGCGCGCGGCGACCCACGAAGTCACCCGCCTCCAGCGCCACGGTCCACCCGAGACCCAGCTCAAAGGGCGATGATTTCCGGCTCTCCGTCAGAGCTTTGAGGCTGGAAACGTAATCGACATCGATGAGAAGCAGCCCTGCCTCGATGCGTGCTACATCGAGAGCAGCCAATCCGGCGGGCAGCAACCCATAGTCCGCCCCGGCCAGCACGACTCGATCCCAAACTTCCAGCGCATCTGCGGCATCCATCCAGAGTTCGTATCCCAGGTCGCCGGTGTACCCGGTACGAGTGATGGTGACCGGCGCCCCACCGATCTCTCCCTGAGTGAGGTAGTAATACGGTAGATTGGTGAGATCTTCCGCGCCCGTCGTCCGTAGAAGGATTTGTCTGGCGTTCGGCCCCTGCAGCGCCAACGCCGCGAGGGCACTCGACACATCCACGACATCTGCCTCCAGGCCGGCGCCGCAATCCTGAAACCAGCGCAGGCTCGGATCGGCCGCAGTAATGCGGAATCGATCCTCCCCTAACCGCCATAGCGTGCCATCGTCTACGACCTTGCCGTCGTCATCGCACCAGGGGCTGTACAGGATCTGACCCACCTTGCAGCGACTCACATCACGCGGCACGATGCGATCCACTACGGCTGCGGCTTGCGGGCCCGTGATGTCGTACTTGAAAAGTGGAGAGACGTCGATCAGCGCGGCCGAGTTGCGGATGGCGAAATACTCGCGCTCGTGAGTGTGTTCATAGGTGACGGCGGACCAGTAGCCGGACCATTCTCGCCACTCTTTGCTTTTGCTCAGTTCGGAAGTGCGGGGGTGGAAGGGTGTAGGAATTGGCATGCGGACCTGAAACGCATCCGCAATTTTACTCTTTCGCTACGGGGTGGTGTCCGCGGGCTGGCCTTCTGAGGAGGAATCATCTGAAGATCGGAGCACTTTGTCATGCACGCCTTTCCACAGTCCGATCCAGGCCTGCTCGGCTTTCAGGTCAGCCTCGGCCATCCAACCCCATTTGCTCTCGAAGGCCACCCTCCACCAGTTCGTGCCGCGGGCGTACACTCCATTGAGACCGTTGATATGGGAGAGCACGATCCCCGGATCGCCCTCCGAAATAGTAGTGTAGGCGGCGTAGTTATCTCCTGGGCCTACCCGAATATCGGCCGTCCGGACCGTTCGAACGAGCTCGCCCACCTCGAACTTGGTGGATTTTTGAACCGGTTCGAGAACAACCATGGTTAGCCCATTGGCGACCCGGCGCTCCTGGCCGTCCGAGGGTCGGTTAACTATTTCCCCGTCCAGCCACATGGCCGAAGATCCCCCGCCGTCCTGGTTGATCCCCCATTCGGCGCCCAGTCGATCGCGACAGAAGCGAGCCAACTCATTGGATGTCATGCCGATGCTGTAGCCCGGCTGGCGACCATCCACGACTACAAAGTATATGTATTTGTCGTTGAGGCAAACCGCGGTACGCGGATGACGCTGGGTGGCGCCCGCGTCGCGATCGTAGTTGACGATACCGCCGTCATACAGGAAGTTGAAGCTGCCGCCGATGCTGGAAAATGCCGAGTCCCAGCTCGAGGGGAAACGATCGCGGCAATCGCGGGAGCTGTAGTCGATCGAACTCAGTATCCCGACTCGCTCCCCGATGCGGGCGCGGTCGGCCAGGCGCCTGCCTGCCGCGCCCTTAGCGGAGATCACCAGATGATCGAATGGGATTCGGGTGGAGCCTACGTCGCGGATGCTGCGGATATAGCCCTTCGCACGCGAGCCGATGCCTGCCGGCTGAACCATTTCAACCAGTACTTCCACGCCATCGTTGCCGGTGCGGGTGTTGAAGTCATACTGCGGCGTATAGATCACGATGTTGTCGCTGTTCTGTGGGACGTTGATCCCGCCCAGTACCATCTTCCTTCCCCGGTCCAGGAAATACACATACTGCTCGTCATCGGGGTGCACCGCGCAGCCGCCAATGAATGCCTCTCGGTCTCGATTGAAGGCGAACTCAATACCGCCGCTGTTATCGCTAAAGCGCTTGATGTACCATCCGCCCTGGATCTGTCCGGACTGAGGGACGCCCGTGGACGGATCATAGAAAATGCCGTTGATCGCCACCGCGACTTTGCCGGTGGCATCCCATCGGGAGCCCCAACCTACGATGGATTGGTCATAGCGCTGAGCCATTCCGCTGACTGTTTCCGTGCCCTCGTACAGCTTGCCCTGCGCAACGGTGCTGTCCACGATGAGGTTCGGCAAACTTCGATCCATGCGAGCCACGAAGGCCCGGTTAGGTCCCGGTAGGACGAATTGCCGAAAATCGATTCCCTCCGCGATCGATCCCCATTCCGTTTCGGAATAGGCAATTTCGGTCGGCGCGAACATGACCAACCAGGTGATGGTGAGCAGGAAAGCCGTACGGAAGCGCATTGGGAAATCCGCGATTAAGTCTATCCACATTCTAGGCGTGTTTGTGTAGTACTCAGGCCCTGTGAAAGGTAATTGAAGGGTGGGGCACTTTGGGCTAAGATTAGGATCCGGCATACCCAAACAAGACATCAAGCGATCACGGCGAGAGTGAGAGCGAATTCGAGCCCGACCTGGCTGGTCATTGGAATCGGCCTGTTTAGCGTCGCAACCCTGATCTGGTTGCTCTTCCCTACGCTGTCTGATGGGGGAGCTGCGGCGCAAATGGCCGTGCCGAGCGGGCTCTTTTCCCGGCTCGTTCCGGACTACGGTTCCGACAATCTGGGAGATGTATTCCGAACGCTGAGGCTGACCATCGTCCGGGAGCTCACAGGGGATGGCCTGGAGCAGCAGCTGCTGCTCCCGGTTCCGACGGCCACCTGGCGGGATTTCGCCGGGGCGGCGCCGTACACGGCCACGCCAACCAACACGCCTACTTCTACGAACACCCCGACGCCAACCTCTACCGCAACAGCTACCAACACGGCGACCCGCAGACCCACAAGTACTCGGACGCCGACAGAGAAGGCCGAGGAGAAGCCGCCCCCGCCGCCGACGAACACGCCGACCATCACGCCGACGCCAAGCGACACGCCAACGCCGACGAGCACACCTACTCCCATCCCTGATGTCGCCGGTCCCGACGTCATCTTGGAACGTATAGAAGGTACTCATGAATCCTCAACTTGCATGTTTACAATCGATTTTAGCGTCGAGGATCCCGAGCCTTCAGCCGGAGTAGAAAACAGCCAGGTTCACCTCTTTTACGAGTACCCAATCGGCTCTGGAGACGCTGAGGCCAGCCTAAGTGGTGGGGGCAATTGGCTGGGTGGCGTGCCAGGAAATGAGTGGGCAGGAACCTACACAGGCCAGATCTTTGGGGTGAGCACGGGCGATAGGGTCAAATTTAGCGTGGAAGTAAAAGATAATGCCGGGTATCGGAGCCTGCCCAGCGGATTTACCTTCGATGTTGACGCTGATTGCAGGGCCATCGATATCTAAAAAAAGGGAAATATCGCAGAAGATGCGGTGAGGCCCTGGCCTGCATCGGGTTCCCAGTGTGGCTCGCGGCCTTGGGCTGATGGCTGCTCTAACTCGAATTCATGTCGCAGCAAAAGGAGCTGTCGCAAGCTACTTTCGAGACAGCTCCTTTCATTTTCCCGCCAGGCGCCCCCGGAGAGACTCGAACTCCCAACCTACGCATTCGAAGTGCGGCGCTCTATCCATTGAGCTACGGGGGCGCGCGGCGATTATACAATAGCGCTCGACGCCTCACTCTCAGAGATCGGTCGGCCAGCCGCACGCATCCACCGGATTCGGATATTGGGAGCGATCAAGGGGGCAGCCACACCGCGGCCCTCGTGCTTCGATGTAGCTCACAGCACTTACGATTTAAATTGGATTCTGGTAAATTCGACGCAGCGATTTCGCTGTGAAAGGAATTCAGTGACTACGAAGCCGAAGGTTTCCCTGCGCAGGCTAGGACAGACTGACATCCAGGTTACGTCGATTGGGCTGGGGGTGATGCAATTCTCCGGGGGCGGCAAAGGGATCATGGGGAGAATGTTTCGAACCCTCACAACGCAAGAGATGAACGCGATCGTCGCGGCCGCGCTCGAGGGAGGGATCAACTGGTTTGATACTGCCGAAGTGTACGGCTCTGGGCGCGCAGAGCAGGGACTAACCACAGCACTCAAGGCGGCTGGGGTGAAAGATGATGAGGTTGTAGTGACCACCAAATGGTTCCCGATCCTTAAGACTGCCGGGAACCTTCCCAAGACAATCGATGATCGAATTCGCAACATGGATGGATATGCCATCGATCTCTACATGGTGCATCAACCTTGGGGCTTCTCGTCTCCAGAATCTGAGATGGCAGCCATGGCGCGTTTGGTCGAGGCGGGCAAGATTCGATCCGTGGGAGTCAGCAATTTCAGTGCGAATAGCATGCGGCGTGCGCACAAGGCGCTTCAAGAGCACGGGCTACCGTTGGCAGTGAACCAGGTGCATTACAGCCTGATTCATCGCGACATCGAGACGAACGGAGTTCTAGACACTGCAAAAGAACTTGGGATCACAATCATCGCCTACACGCCATTGGGGTACGGGTTGCTGACAGGTAAGTACCACAGGAACCCTGACTTGCTTCGTCACTCCAGGCTTTTTCGAAGGTTGATGATCCGCCGCAATCTAGAGCGCAGCCGACCGGTTGTCACCGCGCTGGAGGAGATCGCTTCTCGATATAGGGTCAACCCTGGCCAGGTGGCGCTGAACTGGCTCGTGAATTTTCATGGAGCATCCGTAGTCGCAATCCCGGGAGCTACCAAAGCAGAGCATGCTCAGCAGTCAGCCGGTGCCATGCATTTCACATTGACCGAGGAGGAGCTCTCCAGATTGAACGACCTAACGAGAGTTTTTCGCTAGCCATTGCCCTTTCGCATAGCCACGCGACGTGTGATGATTAGAATGAGTTGGGTCTGAAATATGAGAGCGAGTGATGAAGAAACCTCTGGTCCTGCATCCTCTCCTACTTGCGACTT
>JBGMQN010000094.1:14647-29926 GCA_048054495.1 Anaerolineales bacterium | reverse complement strand
ATGCTGGGTCCGGGAATCTTCAATGTAGCCGTCGCCATTTCTGTGATCTACATCCCCACCTTTTTCCGTATCGTGCGCGGCCAGGTGCTCTCGATCAAGGAGTCGCTCTATGTGGAGGCCGCGCGCAGCCTGGGCGCCAAATCCCGCAGCATCTTGATAAAGTATATCTTCCCCAATGTCATCCCCTCAGTTGTGATCGTCTTCTCCCTAAACATTGCGGACGCCATTCTCACCGCTGCGGGTCTTAGTTTCATCGGCCTTGGGCTGCCGCCTGATGTGCCGGATTGGGGGTATGACCTCAGCAAGGGCCATCAGTTCCTGGTAGCGGGTCGCTGGTGGATGATCACCTTCCCTGGAGTAATGATCACTCTGGTGGCGGCCGGCTTCAGCCTGCTGGGCGAGGGTCTGAGCGAAATCCTAAATCCCAGGCTCTCAGATAGTTAGCTTGGCCGCCCCACAAGACCCCAGCGTTCTTATCAAGGTTCGAGACCTCAATGTCATCTACAGCAGCCGCCTGGGTCCGGTAAACGCGGTGAGCGGAGTTTCTCTCGACATCTACCGAGGGGAGATTCTGGGGTTGGTGGGGGAGAGCGGCTCCGGAAAAAGCACGTTGGGCAAGGCGCTGATGCGTATGCTGCCGAAGTCCGCTGGGTTAGAGGGCGAGATCCTGTTCGATGGAGAGGACGTTCTAGGTTACGACGATCGTCAACTGCGGGACTTTCGCGGTAGGCACATCAGCATGATCTTCCAGGATCCTATGACCTCACTGAATCCAGTGCAGCAGGTCGGAGGACACCTCACCGAAGCGATCGAAGTTCATGAAGGTAAAGGGAGCAAAGCGGGTCTGCGAGAGCGGATCGGCCAACTAGTAGAGCGGCTGGGGATACAGCGCAGTCGGTTGGACGACTATCCTCATCAGCTGTCTGGCGGGATGCGACAGCGAGTCATGGTCGGCCTGGGGCTCGCGCTAAACCCCGACCTGATTATCGCGGATGAGGCCACCACTTCCCTGGACGTGATCGTGGAAGCGAAATTGTTGGATCAGATGAGAGAGATCCGGGATCAACTTCAAATCTCGATCCTGCTTATCACGCACAACATCGGCCTGGTGGCGGAGCTGGCCGATCGAGTGGCTGTCATGTACGCGGGAAGGATCGTCGAAGTTGGGTCCGTCTACGAAGTCTTCGAGAAGCCGCTGCACCCCTACAGCGTTGGATTACTGAGTTCCGTCCCGAACATTGAATTGGGCGAACGCGAGCAACTCTACAAGATGCCGGGTGAGCCGCCCAACCTGCTCCTTCCTCCTCCCGGCTGCCGCTTCCATCCCCGTTGCCCGAAAGTGATGCCTATTTGTTGCAAAGTGGAACCCGCGCTTCTCTCCGTGGACGGCTCGCACATGGTGCACTGCTGGCTGTTCCAGGATCATCCAGAAGTCGTAGAGGCGTGAACAAGTCCAAGTCTTCATCGGATAACGAGCATCTTGTCGAGGTCGATCGCGTCAAGAAGTGGTTTGAAGTTCAGGGCGGTCTCCTGGACGGCATCCTCCGCAGGGAAGTAGCCTATGTCCACGCTGTGGACGGCGTCACGTTCTCAATCCGCCGGGGAGAGGTCTTCGGATTGGCTGGGGAGAGCGGTAGCGGCAAGACCACCATCGGGAAGCTGATCATCCGACTCGAAGAGCCCACCGCGGGAACAGTCAAATTCGATGGGATTGACCTTTCAACGTTGAGCGTCTCTGAAATGCGGACGCTGCGGCGTCGAATGCAAGCGATCTTCCAGGATCCTATGGCGTCGATGAACCCGCGTATGACTGTGAAGGATACCTTGGACCACCCGCTCAAGATCCACTTCCCGGATGACGCCGCCGCCCACAGGGGGCGGATAGTCGAGATCATGGAGCAGGTAGGACTGACGCCGCCAGAGTTCTTTCTCGGTAAATACCCGCATCAGATTTCGGGGGGCCAGCGTCAGCGAGTCGTGATCGCGAGGGCTCTGGTGACGAATCCGGACTTCGTGCTCGCCGACGAGCCCATCGCCATGGCGGATGTGAGCGTGCGGGCGCTGCTGCTTGATCTCATGATCGAGCTCAAGGAGCATCTGAATCTCACTTACTTGTACATCACACACGACCTGGCCACCGCCAAGTACATCTGTGACCGGATTGGGATCCTCTACCTCGGGAAAATTTGCGAGCTGGGGGACCTGCGCGAGGTGTACGCGCATCCCTTACACCCTTATACTCAGGCATTGTTGGCGGCTGTGCCGGTTCCTGATCCGAGGAAGCGCCGTACGCAGCCGATGCCGGCGGGCGAGATTCCCGATGCCATCAGACCACCTTCTGGATGCCGTTTTCACCCGCGATGTCCGATCGTTCGAATGGATCATTGCCCCAAATCGGAACCGGAGCTGCGCGAGTTGCGGCCCGGTCATTGGGTGGCCTGTCACTACGCGGAAGACTTTCTCTAGGCAAGAAATCGATCTTGACCGGGTGGGGGAAACCACCCACGGTCCGATGCACATTCGAGAGTAAATTTGCGACCCAGCACCTTTTCGATCGTTGCCTGTGATCTCGATAAGCGAGAGTGGGGCGTTGCCGTGGCGAGCAAGTTTCTGGCATCAGGAGCCGTGGTGTGCTGGGCGCGGGCGGAGGTGGGCGCGATCGCCACGCAGGCGCGGGCAAAGGTGGGATACGGACCGGAGGGACTCTCATTGCTGGCCGAGGGAAAGTCCGCGAATGCGACGCTCAAGACCATAACAGACGCTGACTCTGATCGAGCAGAGCGACAGGTCGGTATCGTCGACTGCGAGGGGCACTCGGCGGCCCACACCGGCGAGAAATGCCTCGAATGGGCAGGGCACCGCGTCGGCGAGGGCTATACATGCCAGGGAAATATCCTCGCCGGACCAGGAGTCTTAGTAGCGATGGCGGAGTCGTTCGAGGCCTCGAGCGGCGAGCTAGCCGACCGATTGGCATCGGCACTGCGAGCCGGCGATGAGGCAGGCGGCGACCGACGAGGCAAGCAATCGGCGGCCGTATTGGTCGTGCGGCAGGGCGGGGGCTACGGAGGAGACACAGATCGCTATCTTGATCTCAGGGTGGATGACCATCCAGAACCCACCCAGCGGCTGCAGGAGCTTGTGACCATGCATCACGTATTCTTCAGACCCGCTATCGAACTCGAACTTATTCCTATCGAAGGCGAGCTGGCGGAGGAATTACAGGGTCTGGCCAAGAGGCTTGGTTACTATGAGGGTGAGCCCAACGGTGAATGGGACCCGGCCTCCAGAGAGGCCTTCGAAGCCTTGATCGACAACGAAAATCTCGAGGAACGCTGGAGCCTGGATCGGGATCCGAACCTAATCGATAGCGTAGCGCTCGACTATCTGAGGCTTCGCTACGGCAGAGAAGATTAGGGTGCGTCAAGCAAAGGGGCTTTCACCGAGAAGGAGAAATCGTCCGCGGCCGCTATCAGTGCCCCCCGCACCGCCGCAACCCCCGTGTTCTGGGCGCTACGCAGATCGACCTGCGACGTATCCACCCAAAAATATGCGGATAGCTCCGTTTTCCCTTCGGTGGAGGTCGTCCAGACGGCCTCCGTATTCGGCTCCTCCAGCACGCCCTCTCCGTCCCTGAGCGATCGGAGCACGGTATTGGTGAGATTTTCGAGATCCCAATCCTTGTCCACGCTGACCGAGATCTGCAATCGACGCCGGGGGTCGCGACTGTAGTTGGTGATGGGTTTGACATAGACGTCCCCATTAGGGATGAGGACATCGCGACCATCCCAGGTGCGCACTTCCGTTGTGCGAAGCGTGATGTCGGTGACCGTGCCGCTGTAGCCGGTCACTTCAATGCTGTCGCCCAGATCGAAGGGCTGCTGAATCAATAACAGGATGCCGGCCACGAAGTTTTTCGTTACATCTTGCATGGCGAATCCGATCGTAAAACCGACGAGGCCCAGCCCCGCCACGAAGCCGGTCACGTTGAAGTCGACCTGAGCCAGGGCCTGAATCGTACCTAAGACCATCACGGTTATCCGCACCACACGCTTCGAAAGTAAAATGAGCTCAGTATCGAGGTCACGATGTCGCATCGCCTTGGCCGTGAGATTGGCCAACCACGACGACAGGAACAGCGCGATGATGAAGATCACAATGGCGGTGATCAGTTTGGGCAGAAATTCTACGAACTGCACTAGCAAGATTTCGAGAGGCTGAAAGTTATCCATGGCTCTGTCCTCCAAAGCAACCAAAGATATTACTGTGGTTTCGGTGCTGATGCCGTGCTACAACGCGCAGGGCACGGTAGACGACGCCGTGCGCTCTATCTTGGAGCAGACGCTGAGCAATTTTGAGCTCATAGCCGTAGACGACGGCTCCACGGATAATACGGCCAATCGGCTGCGGGATTGGGCCGGCAGGGACCGTCGAGTGCGGGTCCTGAGCCTGCTCCATAGCGGGATTATCGAAGCACTCAATGGAGGCCTCGTAGCTTGCAGGGCGGGATTGATTGCTCGCATGGATGCCGACGATCGCGCGCACCCTGAGCGCCTGGCGAAGCAAGTGCACTTCCTGACGGAGCATCCCAATATCGCGGTGGTCGGCAGCTACGTCGAGGCTTTTCCAGGTGATCGGGTTCAGGAAGGTTTCAAGCAGTACCTGGCATGGCTCAACAGCCTGGATACGCCAGAACTGATCGCACGCGACATCTTTGTAGAGAGCCCCTTGGCCCATTCATCCACGATGATCCGCGCCGATTGGCTGAGACGCGTGGGTGGCTATCAGGAACATGGCTGGCCAGAAGACTACGATCTCTGGCTTCGAATGCATGTTGCCGGGGCGCGGATGGGAAAGGTGCAGGAATTGTTGCTCGACTGGCGGGAGCATCCCGATCGAGTGACGCGCACCGACGGCCGCTACTCGGTGGAGAACTTTCTGCGCGCCAAAGCACACTATTTGTGCCAGGGTCCGTTGTCCGATCGCGAGGCGGTGGTCATCTGGGGGGCGGGGCAGATGGGGAGGCGGCTTTCCAAGCATTTGGAGCGAGGCGGGGCGTCGCTCGTGGCATTTGTAGATATCGATCCCAAGAAAATCGGCAGCATTAAACGCGGTCTACCGATCTTGTCCGCCGAGGAATTGCCAGACCTGTTAAGGCAATACCGTGAGCCCGTGGTGCTCGCCGCAGTGGGCTCGAGGGGTGCGCGGGATTTGATCCGCGCGCGTCTCGATGGGATGGGGCTTGTGGAAACCCAGGATTATTGGGCGGTAGCGTAGGTGAGCGTGGGAGCAGGAGAGCGTAGGACGTGGTGATGAGGCGCATCGTCGTCTACTGTGGTTCTAGTGGAGATGTCGCGTCGGTATACTTGGACGCCGCGCGTGAGATGGGACGCACCATTGCCGGCCTTGAACTTGCTTTGGTCTACGGGGGTGGTGCCACCGGACTGATGGGGGCGGTGGCAGATGCGGCACTGGAGAGCGGGGGGGAAGTCATTGGTGTGACCATCGACCAATTTACTTCGACGGAGCTCGGGCATAAGAACCTCACCGAACTCTACGTCATGGACGACATCCAAGCGCGCAAGGCCAGAATGCTGGACCTCTCGGACGGCATTGTCGCTCTGCCGGGCGGGCTGGGCACCTTTGACGAGCTGGTGGAAGGCCTGTCCTGGGCGCAACTCGGCTTCCATGAGAAGCCGGTAGGGCTGCTCAATACGAACAACTACTTTGATCCATTCATGTCCCTGCTCGATCACGCACGGTCAGAAGGCTTTCTCTATGTGGGCCACGCAGACTTGCTCATCAGTGACAACGAGCCGGGTAGACTATTGGAGCGGTTAGGGTCGTTTCGGCCGCATGTGAACCTGGCCGAGCGATGGGCAAAACAAGCCGGCGGCGCGGAGGAAAAAAGATGAATGCAGCAGAGTATTTTGACCACTGGGATAAGGTCAGGAGGGACCTCCTCCGGGCAGTCGCAGTGTTGGAAGAAGAGGACCTAGACTTTCGACCGGCGGAGCGCTACGAGCGCACGGTGGGGGATATCTTGCGCCATATCATCAATCTCGAGCAGGGCTGGATTCACTACGTGGTGCGGCGCGTACTCGATGAGTGGCCTCCTGAGAATGACGGCCAGTTGGTCACAGTAAGCGCGATTGAAGCCGAGTTATCGCGCACGTGTGGAGACACTGAAGCGTATCTAGAGACGCTGCCGATAGAGGACTTCAATCGCATCGTCCAGGTGCCGGGCGACGGCACTCCAAAACTGGGGTGGATCCTCTGGCACGTGCTTGAGCAACAAATCCACCACCGCGGAGAGTTGTTCCTCTGTCTCAGCTTGCTGGGGAAGGATCGTCCGAAGACTGATCGGCCGGGTTGATACTTGGCCGGTATCTCCAAGAAAAAGAAAGGGCTACAGGCCCCTAGAGACTATATTTGGAAGAAACCTAAGAGTGGTGTTCTGCCTCATCCTCATGCAGAGGCAGCCATACGGTAAACTTCGACCCTTTCCCCTTATGCCCCGTGCTTTCAACCGTGATGCGACCCCCGTGAAGATCGGCGATTTCTTTGCAGATCGCCAGGCCGAGTCCGGTGCCTGCTTCTCCTGAGCTCTCCCCGGCATGGCCGCGATAGAAACGTCCGAAAATTAAGGGCTGCTCTTCTTGCAAGACACCTATTCCGCTGTCTTCGATTGCGGCGGTGACCCAACCATTATCCTTGCCTTTGGGAACAGTAGAGCGCACCGTGATGCGGCCTCCCTCGGGCGTGTAGTGCATAGCATTTGTAAGCAGGTTGGTGAACACCTGGCTCATCAACCGCCTATCTACAAAGACTTTGGGCAGCGAGGTATCGGATTCCATGTACAGTTCCAGGCCGCGTGAGGCTGCCAGGCTGCGGCGATCTTCGACCAGGGCCAGCAGCAGTTCGCCTACATCGATAGGCTCAGGATTGAACGGCGTGGCACCCGCCTCCAGGCGCGAGAGCGAAAGCAGATCGTCAATCAGGTTGGCTAAACGCTCGCTTTCGCGCGTCAGCGTTTCGAGGTACCGCTTGGTCTTGGCCTGATCTTCGGTCGTCTCCAACAAATCCAGGTACAGTCGAATATTGGTAAGCGGAGTTCGCAGTTCGTGCGAAACATCGGAGACGAATTGGGACTTCAGCCGATCCACCTCTTTCAGAGCGCTGATATCATGCTCGACGCCCACTAGGTTGATGGTTTCCCCCTCCGACCCTTCGACCGACTGCACCGTCACCACCGCTTCATAAGTGGAACCATCCTTGCGCTTGTTGACTACCTCGCCGGTCCAGGTCTCCCCGCTCAAGATGGTTTCCCACATCGAATCATAAAACTCGGGCGTGTGGTGACCGCTCTTGATGATCTTGGGGGTTTGACCCATCGCCTCGCTTAAGTAGTAGCCGTTCAAACGCTCCCAGGCGGCGTTGACGAATTCGATGCTCCCCTGCGGGTCCATGACGAATACGGCATCGCCGACGTTGGCCAAAATGGCCGTCAGTCGGTCACGCTCGGCCTTCACCGCCGCCTCGAGCGCCTTGCGCTCCGAGATGTCAAAGACCAGAACGCTGGCTCCCTGTGGCTCGTCTTGCTCATCCATGATCAGGCTGATCGCCACGATGACAGGAATACGCACATCATTTCGGCTCACGAAAACCGTGTCGTAAACCTCGCGCGAAGGCCGCTCACCACGCAGCCGAGCCTGATACCGTTCTATAGTCTGCGGGCCTAAATCCTTCGGCAGGCAGACGGTAACCGGTTGGCCCAACAGCTCATCAACCTTGTATTCAAGCATGTCTGCAAATGCCTGGTTTACATATACGAAGCGGGCCTCCAGATCGGCCTGGAAGATTCCGCCGACCGCAGTCTCCACCAGCGCCCGGTAGCGCGCCTCAGAAAGCGCCAGGTCCCGCGTGCGCTCATTGACCTCGATCTCTAGTCGATGCGCCTGCGACATGATCTGTCCGTACAAGGCTGCGTTCTCAAGGGCAACCGCAGCCTGCGCAGCGAAGGCGATCAGAATATCCAAATCGCTTTGCAGGAAGGGGTGTTCGGTGCCGATACGGCGTACGGTCATCACGCCCATCGTCCTTTGTCGGACCTTGAGGGGAGCCATAATGAGCGCTTCGGGCTCTTCCTCAGGCGTGCCGGGAACCTGTAAACCCCGTGGATCGTCGAAGGGTTGGTTGGTGAGCAGTGGCTCACCGCTCTCCATCACGTGCCCAACAAGACCTTCACCCGGCTTCAACTCCACCGCCTGAAATGCCTCCGACGACTCATCTAAGGCGATCACACAGCGAAGCACATCCGCCTCGGGGTCGTGCAGGTGAATACGACTGCCATCCGCCTGCAGCAAGTCCTTCGCCTTGTCCGCGATCAAATTGAGAACCGTTTCCTGGTCCAGGGAGGCCGAGACCGATCGGGCGGTATGGATCAGTGCTTGCGCCTCCTCGGCGCGCTTATTGGCTTCCTCAAGCAGTCGTGCGTTGTGAACTGCCATGGCGGCCATCGTGGCCACGGCCTGCGCCCGCTCCAACTGTTCTTCGGCAAACGCACGGTCCTTCTCTTTGATGAAAAGCCCCATCGTACCGATCGGCTCGCCGCCCACGATCAACGGAAATCCCATGAAGGAATGCACCCCCGCCTCAACCCATTCCGGACGGGCGCTCGGATGGTGGGAGTACTCGTGAAGTAGTATTGGCTTTCTAGTCTCGATGAGACGCCAGGCAAGGCCCTCGCCCCTTGGCGCGGCGACCCGCTTCAACGAGCTAGGCACCCCGATCAAATAGGGGTAAGTCAGGGACTTGCCGTCGGGCGTGACCAGTCCGATCGCACCCGCATCCGCTTGCACCACTTCCACTGCCAGGTCTAACACCCGTTTGAGGACATCGGAGAGGTCGAGCGAGCTAGCAACGGCCTCGATGACCTGATTACGCAGCTTCTCGCGTTCGAGAGCCTCTAGCATCTGGGTTCGAGTGCGAACATGCCCCAGCGCAATTGCAATATGATCGGTGAATGCCTCCACCATCGGAATATCGTCCGGCGTCAGCCAACTCGCGGTAACGTTTACGGTGCCGAGCGGCTGGTCTTCGAGGATCAGCGGCGCCACGATAACCGGCCGTGATCCCATAAGCTTTATGATCCGCGGCAAGAGAGATCCCAACCCATCCGGGACCATCTGGGCTACCGTATCGTTGTTGTCGTATTCAAATACGGCCTTACGGTCTCTGAGGGCCCGCCGATAGGTGTCAACTTTCTGAGGATCGAACCGGAAGCCATCTAGCGACAGGCCGGTTAACTTCTTGAGCTGGCGTTCAACTGTGCGGTTGAGCGCCGAACCTTGCAGCACTAGTTGCCCGTCTCGATCCAGCAGGGCAACTGCTCCCCGCAGATCGAGCCGCCGGATTTCTTTGGTGACGGCTCGAATCAGGTCCTCCTCGCTGGAGGCGGCTTGGCGCGCTACGCCGGCAGCGGCTTTCAGAGCGGCTGCCCAAATCTCGTTAGTGTTAGGAGTAGGTTCTTGGACTTCGACGGCCACAGTCGGAGCCTCGATTGGGGAACCGGCGAGTTTATCATGGAAGCCAGTGCGTTGCAGGTTCCCTTTACACCATATGCCCCAGACGGTAGACTCGCCCCTGATCTATTGGTCCCATAGGAGGAAGTGTGTCTCTGATCTCCAACTGGAAAGAAGTTATGGACACGGCCAACCTGTCGCCCGACAAGGATATGGACGTCGTCAGCAAGTGGTTGATCATCACCCGCGCGGCGGTCTTCACGATGACGGCGACTTCGGCCCTGATCGGCGGACTCCTGGCGGCGGCGGTTGTGGAGAATCCCAACTGGCTCAACTTTGCGCTGGCCTTTCTCGGGTTGCTCATCGCGCATGCGGCCAACAACATGAATAACGACTACTTCGACATGGAAGGCGGAGTGGACACGGATGACTATGCCCGGACACAGTATGCGCCGCACCCTGTTCTTGGTGGACTGGTCTCGAAAGGAAAGCTGGGCGGAGCGGTGTTCTTGGCGAACGTGCTGAATCTGCTGATTCTGATCGCGCTCACTGTGCGCACGGGTTGGCCAACCGTGGTTTTTGCACTGGCCGGATTATTCATTAGCTTCTTCTACGTTGCACCCCCCCTAAAGCTCAAGCACCACGGGCTGGGCGAGCCGGGTGTATTTCTGGTATGGGGACCGCTCATGATCGGGGGAACGTACTTCGTGACCGCCGGAACCCTGCCGACCTCCGTGGTCTGGCTAGCAACGATTCCTTATGGCATAGCGGTCGCCACGGTCTTGATGGGTAAGCACATCGATAAGATCGAGGCCGACACGGCCAAGGGAATTCGGACCCTGCCCGTCATCCTGGGTGAGAAGACCTCGCTTAGCTTGAATATGGCGCTGATGGTGGGTTTCTATTTGGTGGTACTGGCGCTGGTGCTGACGGGCACGCTGGGCGTCTGGCTGCTGCTGGTGGCGCTGGCGCTTCCCAGGCTCAGGACGGTTTATAAACTATATCGAGAGCCCAAGCCCAGCGAACCGCCCGAGGGATACACCGTCTGGCCCTTGTGGTACGTCAGTTGGGCCTTCTATCACAATAAGGGCGCCGGCCTGCTGTTTGTGCTCGGCCTACTGCTGAATCTGCTCGTTCCCCTGAGCTTCTAAGAAGACTTCTGGCTTGCGCCCTACGGGGCGTGCTTAGTTTCCCTGCTGCTGACATTGGGAGCGAGGGCCTCACGCATCCACTGCGGAAGACGGCGAGGCTTACCGGAATCTAGATCAACAGTAAGCCAATGCGATTCCGCTCGCGCCAGCAGCTCTCCATCCGCAAGTCGAGTAACGGAGTAGCAGCGCACTGCGCTGGCCTGCCTCAGTGAGGAGAGCCAGGTTTCGATCTGTAGTTCTTCGTCCGGTAGCGCGGGCCGTAGATACTCAATCCGGCTGCGCTTCAGGGCCCAACCCAACCCCGCTTGGAGGGAGCTAGCATGCGTAACGCCGTAGGCGAGGCCGGCCTCGATAGACGCTTCCTGTGTGTAGGAGAGATAGGCCGCGTTGTTGAGGTGCCCGAAAGGGTCAACGTCTCGCCACTCGACTCGGCGCTGCCAGGTGATGGCGCCGGGGGGAGCCGGAGCGGGATCAGGAAATGGCTCGCGTCTCAACCGGGCAGGAGGCTCGTCGTCCGTGAACAGGGCTTCGATGATCTCGTTCGGGATCCTGGCCGGCGCCTGGCGGACGATGTCGAGGAATACATAGTCCGTTCGGGATTTGGCGACGAGTTCTCCATCAAGCCGAAACTCGAAAGATCTGCGGGCAATGGACCGCCGGGTGCTGGGGACACAGGTCGTCACCGACAGTACATCCCCGTAGGTTACCGGCCGCATATGCTCAATGGCTGTATCTCGGGCGACCCACGCCCGCTGCAGGTCTTCGTAGTATTCATACCCGAATCCGGCCGCAATCGAATGCCGCCAGGCAGTTTCCTGAGCCAGCCGCAAGTAGACGGTGTTGTTCAGGACGCTGTAGGCGTCGCACTCGTCGTGTCGTATGCGGTATGTCTCGGTATGCTTCCGGGTCATGGCTTTTGCAAGATCAACGAGGAGATCTCAAAGGGCCACAGACGCCGCCCTGCGGTCTTCATAGCAAACCCTTCGCTTGATACCAGGCAACCGTCTGCCCGATGCGGTGAGAAAGTGAGTGGCCTGGCACGAAGCCAAGCTGCCGCTGCGATTTCTCCGGCGAACAAGTAAAAGAGCCCGCGGCCGCAGAGCGAACCTTATCCAGGTTGATGATCCCCGGCGAGCGGCCTCGAAGGCGAGCCCAGGTTTCAGATGCACCCGCAACGGTCCAGGCAATAGCTATGGGCACATCTATGATCCACACTCTCTGCTCGCTCAGGGCCTCCGCGGCCGTCCCGATCAGCTCAGCCAGGCTAAGCGCCTCCCCATACGCAGCATAGTAGAGTCCCTCCCCAGGCACATCCGAGTCTGATTGAAGCCGTTCGCCGTTCGCCGCAGCCGCTCTTAGATGCGTGGCCAGGTCGCTGGAGTGGATCACCGACACTTTAGTCGAATGTGCGCGGGGCAAAGGGTGAATGCCAAGGCCGGCGATCCGAAAGGCTTTGAAGAGCGCCAGCGTCTGAGCATCCCGCTCACCGAATACCGCGGAAGCACGCACGATGGTTATCGGAACTACATCCGCAAATTCATTGACCGCCAACTCCCCCGCGAGCTTGCTCCGCCCATAGTTGCTCACAGGTGCGGAGGGGTCCGCTTCGGTGCGCAGCCGGCCGTCCGCATCAGGTCCGGCAGCTTCAAGCGAAGATAACAGGATCAGTACGGGAGGGGTCTGAAGGGCAGCACAAGCCCGGGCGACATTCCGTGGCCCCGCCTCATTTACCGTGTTTAGATCCGCCAATGACCGGCCCTCGAGCGCGCCAGCAAGATGGTAGACGACATCGACCCTTCGTACCGCAGCCTCCATGCTGGCTGGATCGGTGACGTCGCCGATCCGCAATTCAAGTTTCTCAATAGGAAGGCTCGATGTATCCGAAGTGGGGCGGACGAGGCAGGCGACTTGGTCGCCCTTTTCCAGGAGTGTTTCGACTAGGTGGTGCCCGATGAAACCCGTCGCGCCCGTGACGAGCACACGGTCACTCAATCAGTTCCAGCTCCCGACCAACCTCGCCCAGGATGTTCAGCGCCCGATCGATCTGCTCGTCGGTATGGGTAGCCATATAGCTGGTGCGTAGCAGGCCCATATCGGGCGGCACTGCGGGGGCGATGACTGCGTTTGTGTATAGGCCGGCGTCGAAGCACATCTTCCAGGCCATAAAGGTCTTCTCCGTCTCGCCGATAATAATGGGGATGATGGGCGTGGTACTGGGCCCCATCTGGAAACCCATTTCATTCAGTCCAGAGCGCATACGCTCAGTGACTTCCCACAGCCGCTCGACGTGCTCGGGCTCATTCTCCATGATGTCGAGCGCCGCCAGGACGACAGCCACGTTCGAGGCCGGCATGGAGGCGCTGAATATGAAGGACCGTGCATGATGCTGGACGTAGTCCATGACGTCCGCATCGCCGGCAATGAAGCCTCCCAGCGAAGCGAAGGACTTGCTGAAGGTTCCCATGATCAGGTCGACCTCTTCGGTCACGCCAAAATGAGCGGACGTCCCGCGCCCGCCCCCCATCACGCCGACACTGTGGGCATCATCGACCATCAGCCGCGCGCCGTGCTTCTTCGTGATGGAGATAATTTCCGGCAGCGGGGCGAGATCGCCACCCATGCTGTACACGCCATCCACGACCACCAGCACGCCGGTATCCTCATCAATCTTCTCGAGCACTCGATCCAAATGCTCCATATTGTTGTGCGAAAAGCGCCGAATCTCTCCCAGAGCCAGCATCGCGCCGTCGACGATGCTGGCATGATTGTCTTTATCGAGCACGACCACGTCCCCTCGTTGTATCAAAGCGGAGATGGTCCCCAGATTGGTTTGGTATCCGGTGCTGAAGACCAGCGCGGCCTCCATGCCTACGAAATTTGCCAAACGTGCCTCGGCCTCTTGATGAAGGGCCAACGTGCCGTTGAGAAATCGTGACCCGGTGCAGCTGGTGCCGTACCGATTAACGGCCTCGACGGCGGCCTTCCGCACGCGCGGGTCGGTCGTCAAGCCTAGGTAGTTGTTGGAACCGATCATGAGGATCTTGCGACCCTCCACTACGACTTCTGTTCCCTCCGTATCCTGCAATGGCAAGAAGTACGGGTAGAGGCCCATCTCCCTCACCAGATCCGCCTCCGTCCAGTTGTAGGCCTTGTCGAAGATATCCATTCGAAGAATGCCTCCGTCCCAACGTGAGGATAAGTTGCTACATACGGATTGTCAAACCCCAGACGAATCTGGCTACAAGGTGTGCGTTCTTGACAGCGCGCGACCGGCTTCTATAATGTTCACGCTTGCGGTGTGCCCCTCGTCCCACAGGCGGGGGGCGCATGTCGTTGGAGGAGGCCAAGCCATGTTAGATATCCAATTGATCCGCAAGGATCCCGAGGCGATCAAGGAAGCAATCGCCAGTCTGGGGACCGAGGCACCGATCGATGAGATCGTTGGCTTGGACCTGGGGCGTCGGGAAATCCTGCAAGAGCTCGAGAGTCTGCGACAGGATCGAAACGAGATCTCCAAGCGAATCGGCCGTATGGAGGCGGGGGAAGAGCGCCAATCGCTCATCGAGTCGATGAGCGGGGTCAACGAGCGCATTAAGGTACTGGAGGCCGATCTGCGCGAAACCGAAGAAGCTCTCCAGCAGGCGATGTATGAGGTGCCGAATCTGCCGGATGCGAGCGTGCCAGTCGGAGCGGATGAGAGCGAAAACGTCGTGCTGCGAGAAGAAGGCAAGCTGCGCGAGTTCGACTTCGAACCGCTGCCGCATTGGGATCTTGGGCCGCAGCTCGGGATCCTGGACTTTGAGCGAGGGGTCAAACTATCTGGGAGCCGGTTCTACGTGCTCAAGGGTGCCGGGGCCAGGCTGCAGCGGGCGCTGATCCAGTGGATGCTGGACCTGCACATCACACAGCATGGCTACACCGAAATCTATCCCCCGGCTATTGTCAAGGAGCAATGCATGTGGGGCGCCGGTCAGTTCCCTAAGTTCGCGGATAACATCTATCACGATGTTGAGGACGACCTGTGGTTGATCGGCACGGCCGAGATCCCGCTCACGAATCTGCATCGAGAGGAAATCTTGGAGGCGGAAGATCTGCCGCTGAACTACGTGGCCTATACTCCCTGTTTCCGGCGGGAAAAGTTCTCCGGTGGTCGAGACGTGCGGGGCATCAAGCGCGGCCATCAATTCGACAAGGTCGAGATGTATAAGCTCACCACGCCGGAGGATTCTTACGAAGCACTGGAGCAGATCTTAGAGCATGCGACGGCCGTCTGCCGGGCCTTGGAGGTCCCCTACCGGGTGGTGCAGATGGTGACCGGGGACCTCGGATTCACGGCCGCCAAGAAATACGACCTGGAGCTGTGGGCCCCCGGCTCAGAAGAGTGGTTGGAAGTGAGCTCCGTGAGCAACTGTGAGGCCTTTCAGGCGCGCAGGACGGACATCCGCTTCCGGCGCGAAAAGGGCGCCAAGCCGGAGTACGTCCATACTCTGAATGGCTCGGGACTGGCCCTGCCGCGCACGATGATCGCGGTCCTGGAGAATTATCAGCAAGCGGACGGCAGCGTAGAGGTGCCGGAGGTTCTGCGCCCCTGGATGGGGGGCGTGAAG
>JBGMQN010000094.1:3962-14547 GCA_048054495.1 Anaerolineales bacterium | reverse complement strand
ATGGATATCCTGTGGACCATCCTGGCCGGCATACTCATGCTGGCAGGGCTGGTGGGGATTTTCATCCCCTTCTTCCCAGACCTGCTGCTCATCTGGGCTGCGGCGCTAGGCTACGCTCTGCTGGTCGGATGGGGGGAGCGGGGACCATGGTTGTTCGGGCTTATCACGGTGCTTGGAGCAGTGGGAATAATAGCGGAAACGTACGTCGGTGGGGCGGGGGCGCGTGTGGCGGGGGCCTCCTATAAGGCGATCTTTGCCGGCCTTGTTCTTGGCACCATCGGACTCTTCGTCTTTCCACCGTTTGGACTGATCATCGGCCTGCTTGCCGGCACCTTTGTCGTCGAATACGTGCGCCTGAGAGATTGGCGCCAAGCGGGACGCGCCATGCTGGGGATGGGCCTGGGCTACGGGGCTTCGTTCGGGGTGAAATTGGTCTTCGGGCTGCTGATGATCGGAGCCTGGCTTGCCTGGGTGATCACGGCCTGAAGAACACCATCCCCACCCCCAGGCGTTCGAGCCCCACTTCGGCCAGATGGAGGACCACGGCCGAAGTGTCATTTAATGCCTCAAACAAGGCCGGAATGGCATCCGGATCGCCGCTTTGCCCCAGCGCACGCGCGGCTTCGATCCTCACCTGAGGGATCTCTGACTGCATAGCCTGCGACAGAGGGGGGATCGCCTCTGGGCCGGCCGCGGCAAGCGCTCCGGAAGCCAATCGGGCGAGCAGGCGGTCCTCATCTCCCAAAGCCTCGATCAGACGCGGCACCGCATCCGGGATCGGATGCTGGCGCAGTCCGGCCGCCGCACACTGGCGCACGGTCGGGTCACCGTCCCCGAGGGCCTGGATCAGCGCGGAGTTGGCACGCGGGTAATCCAGGCTCGAAAGCGCCACAACTGCCCACCATCGCTGATCGGGCTCGTCCGAAGCGTACAAGTTCAGCAGAAAGTCGAGTGCGGGTTTGCCGTGCTGGGGGATCTGAGAAAGCGCCCGCGCCGCGCGCGCGTCGTCTTCTGAAGTTAGTTCGCTGATGAGCGTTTCGAGCTCACCCACTATCGCTCAGGGGGCGGGACAGGCAGATCCTCCTCGGCGACTGAGATCCACTTATCTCCCTCGTCGATCAACATAACGGGGATGTCGTCCAGGATCGGGTACTTTCGGCCGCAGTAGTCCGCATCTTCCTGGCACACCAGCCAGGTGTCTTTTACCAGCACCAGCATCCCCTCTCGCTCTTGAACGCAGTGGGGGCAGCGCAGGATTTCGAGCAGTTCTTCGCTAACCATCAGCCTCTCTCAATGTGGGCGATGATTTTACCATCGCGAGAGCTTCGAGGATAATGCGCTACGAACTCAATCCTGGTCGGTGATCGCGTTGTCTGGCAGCTCGGTCCCAGGACCGTACTCGTAGATCGCACGCCAGGGCAGATAGTGGGTCTTAATGGTGTCCCGATTCAGAACCTCGTCCCCACGCGTGACGGTGCGGGTGACAAGCACGTCCATGCCGTCCACCTCGTAATCCACCTGCTTGATTTCCCCCTCTTTGAGGTCCCGGTTCAGTTTGTAGAGTGGCTTGGGCGCATCCACCTTATTCGAGATCTGAGGGCCGCTGATCTGCACCTGCCGCCCATCGCCGGTCGAATAGAACTTCCAGAGCAGCTGCGAGCCATAGATATAGGTCTCGGACAGCAGCCAGTTGTCGCTGTCGTTGGTGAATTTGAAATCCACCAACGGTACGTAGACCGTCGCGTCAAATCCCGGACCGGGTGAGCCCGGTCCTTGCTCATAGTAGCTCACGCGATAGGCATGAGGGTTGCGTTCGACGATGCCGAATCCGCCAAAAAAAGCGGCGCGGAACAGGGTGGTGCTCACCTGACAGACTCCGCCGCCCACTCCCTTGATGGTGCGACCGCCGTAGATGATTAGCGCTTCCGCATAGCCAGTGTCCAGGCTGATGTCGCCCAGGATCTCCGCCATGGACAGGGTCTCTCCAGGGGCGATCAGCAGCCCGTGGAACGGCGCGGCGGAGACGGTGATGTTCTGGATGCGTGCCGGGCTGGAGCCGGCAAAATAGCTAGACACCACGCTGACCTCTTCGGTGATGCCCAGTTCGGCGGCGGTCGCGTCGCTGCCGACCACCGGTTGCTCGAGCTCGAAGACCAATGGGATCTCATGCTCCCCATTTGCCAGCCCTTGATTGATGGCCTCGATGCTCGCCGGGATATCGAGCGTTCGCCCGATGACGGCTTCCGCCAGGAGATCGAGCTCCCGCGTGTCGTCGTTGAAGACGAAGCGCGCGTTTTCGGGCTCACGCAGCAATTCCGGGGCGAGCGGCTCAAGATAGGCAGATAGAGCAAGCAGATCGATCCCAACCTCGTATTGAGCCCGCTCTTGGTTGAGATTGAAGCGCAGCATCTCAGCCAGACCCTGCTGATCGATGGTCCAGGGCCCGGCATCCTCGGCGGTGAGGGTGAGCGGCGCCTTCAGTATTTCGGATGCGATCTGACCTTGCTCGCTCGCGTCCAGCACCATCGGCGGTGTCTCCTTGACCGTGAGCGGGACCTCGGCGTCGTGAAGGGAAGCGAAGACCGGAGCTAACTGCTCGAGACTGCGCTCGATTTCAAGTTGCCGTCCAATTTGCCCAGGGCGCATCGCAACCTGTACGCCATCTACCCCTATTGTGGCTTCCAGCTGTGGCTGGTCGATCTGTGCCGCCAAAGCGTTCATGTATGCTGCGCCCGCCCGCTGGTCGAACCGCACCGTGGTTGGCACCTCAACCCCCGAGCTCCAGGCACTGAAGAAGTTCGTCAGCTGGAGCAGTGCCCCGCCCTCCCGTCCTACTGTGAGCGCCTGGTCGGCCATGCGGGGTATGTCCAGCGCGACGCCAAGCTCTCCCGGTGTCGCAACCCAGTAGCGCGTGCCGTCCGTCATAAGCACCCTGCCGGTGCGCGGGTAGGAAAGGATCTCGCCAAGGGCCAGTTCAATTTCTGGTTCCGTGAGCCCGCCGACGGAGATGCCAGCGGCCGAGACTCCGGGCAAAGCCCGTCCAGAGTAGACCACCCGAATCCCCAGAATGAAGATCACCAGCCCCACGCCTGCAGCTAGCAACATGCTGAATAGCCCGATGGGCAAGGAGGCGAGTATCGACTTCAAGTAAGCGCGTGTTTCCATAAGTTGCTGCCCGAAATTGGGCGAGCAGTATATCATCCCGAGGTAGCTGGAGGCGGGTGCTGTTCGGTCTAAGGCTTCAGCCAGACTTCCACGCTGGAGAAGTATCGAAGTCCCGGAGGATCTGCGTTCCATTCGCGGATGACCACCCGCACGTACTGAGCATAGGGAATATCGTAGGGGATCACGAGCTCGAAGGCTCCTAACACCCCCGGTTCCAGAGAGTCCAAGCGCACCTCGTGCGTGGCCAACGCTTCTCCACTGCGGTTAAGCAGCTCGACGGTAAGCGGCAAATCTGAATCGGTCCAACCCGCGCCGCGCACCGTCATCGTTCCCCCTTCGACAACGCCGCCGTCTCGGGGACGCAAAATGGCGAGCTTCTGTGGTCCATGCTTTACGGGGTGAATGCGGGGCAGGCCTTCCGAGAGCAGCACCAGATCCACCGAAACCAATTGGTCCATGCTGGCCCATCGGATCCCATCGGTGCTGATCTCCAAACGGGCACTCTCTGCGACCGCCGGCGTATCGAATTCCATCCGGGTTGCAAAATTGCCTGCGTTTCCCGGATATGCGAACAGTATCGTAGTTTGTTCCGAAACGACCCGCCCATCCTCGCCAAGCAATCGGATATACACGCGCTCGTTGTAACTGGGACCACCGCGCCCTACGACCTGGAAGGGGCTTGTAACTTGCGAGCCAGGTCCGGGTCGATAGATCGCTAACCGAGCATCGGGCAAGACCGAGCTTGCCGGAATGAGAGTGGGAACGATCGGTTGCTCGGGATTCTCGATCACGATCGCAGGCGTGGCCAGATTAAAAGGCGCCGGCGTTGGTGCGCTGGGAGGAGCCGCGGTGGGTGGTGGCGTTGTAGGCTCGACAATAGGCGCGACAGTAGGCGGAGGGACGGGCTCGGTGATGCTCAGCGGACTGGGGGCTACGCTCGTGCATCCGGCTAATGCCAGAGTTAGAAGGAGCGTACCCGTGCGCATGCGTGGCATAGACATATCAGATGAGATGCACTTCTAGCACGTATTAGGGGATTGGTGCAAGTCGGGGGCCAGGGCCGCTGATGGGTTGGGGGTGCCGAGCGACGACTTATGTAAAATTCACCCGGTTACCTTCGATGTGGGAGGCGGCTACGTGGCGGTACCCATGGCGCGCAGGCTGATACCCACGAGAAAGAGGCAGATTAGTCCGTAAGTCAGGCTCGCCCGGCGATCGTCCTGGCCCTTGGTATAGGCGTAATAGCCGGGAATGGTAATGGCGGCCACGATGCCATAGAGCACATGGATCCAGGGTGGGGGGCCCTTGTCAATCCACAAAATGACGCCGACTATCAACTGAGCCAGGATCAGGATCTCGCCGACAGCCAGGATGCCCCAGTAGCTGCCTGTGATGCCACGGCGAAGGAAATAATTCGCCAGACCCCAAACGCCGGCGATCGATAGAAAGAGCAGCATGGTGGTTGCCAGCCGTGCGTGGACGATGGTTAAGGTCATGCGCGAGCCCTCCGAGAGAGGCTTCGTTATCCGGAAACGGTCAGCAGGAGCACCGGTACTTGCGTGAGAGGGCGGGCCCTCAGCCTGGTGATGGTTGTCAGCGAGGTGTGAATCTTCAGCTAAGGCCGTAGATTTCTGAGTACTTGTCGGTCAAGTACTCGAGATAAGGTCTTGCGCTGAGTTTCTCACCCGTAATGCGCTTGAGCAAAACCATGGGCTCGTACTTGCCCCCATGCCGATGCACATTTTCGTGCAGCCATCCGATAAGCTCGTTGAATTCGCCCCTTGAGATCTGGGCTTCGAGGTTGGGAACATCAGCGCTAAGCTTCCGCCAGAGCTGCGCAGAGATAATGTTGCCCAGCGTGTAGGTTGGGAAATATCCGAAATAGCCGTCCGACCAATGGATATCCTGCAGCACCCCCCGCCTGTCATCAGGTGGAGTGAGACCCAGAATCTCCTCGAATTTCGCATTCCATGCGTCCGCCAAGTCGGCAACCGCAAGGTTGCCCTCGATCAAATCCGCCTCGATCTCAAATCGAATTAGGATGTGCAGGTTGTAGGTCGCCTCATCCGCATCAACCCTGATTAGCGACCGCTCAACCTTATTGATCGCACGGTAAAAGCTGTCGACCTCAATGCCCCCGAGCTGAGCGGGAAAAGCCGCCTGCAGCCGCGGATAGTAGGCCGTCCAGAACGCCCGGCTGCGTCCCACCAGATTTTCCAGCATACGCGATTGTGACTCGTGCATGCCAAGTCCGGCATCGTGAGCCCCCTCGAGGGTCGAGCCGGAGAGGGTCGGAATTCGGTCCAGTATCGGCGCAATCCCCTGGCTATAGATGGCGTGTCCGGCCTCGTGCATGGATCCGAAGAGGGCGGGGCCGAACTGATTGGGGTAGACGCGATTGGTGATACGCACATCGCCTCGATTGAGGGCCTGGCTGAACGGATGGGGGGCCTTGTCCTGCCTGCCTCGCTCGAAGTCAAAGCCGATGTCCCGGATCACTTCCAGACCAAAATCCCACTGTGCCTTCTCGTTGTAGGCGACGCGCAAGAACGAATCGTCGACCGCCTCCGATCGCTCACTGATGGCCTGTACCAATGGGACCTGCACTTCTCGAAGTTCGCTGAAGATCTCCCTCACCGCCGCCAACTTCAATCCCGGCTCATAGTCATCCAGCAGCGGGTCGTACGGACTGTCGTAAGGTTCGAAGAAACTCACGTATGAGCGCTTCAGCTCCAGGACCTTCTCAATGTGAGGTTGAAAGGCGGTAAAACTCGAAGCCTGCCGGGCCTCGACCCATGCGTTAAATGCGAGACCCACCGTTCGTTCTGATTCCGCGACCCAATCGCTGGGCACACGCCGGCCTTTGTCGAAATCTCGCCGCAGGCGCGCAACGATTCCCGCCTCGTCCGAATCAGGGTCCAGGTCCTTGACCTCCGCTTCTGCTGCCTCCAGCGCCTCGCCAAAATCATCCCGCACAAAGAGCTCGTGGGCCAGGCTGGCGAGCGTGGCCATGGCGTGTGCTCGACCGTCGGCGCCACCCGGTGGCATGTAGGTCTGCATGTCCCAGCTCAACATACCTGCGGCGGAGGCGAGATCAAAGATCCTGCCCGCCATTCCATGAAGCCTGTCGAAGTCCTCACCCATCGATTCCCTCTCTTCTCCTTTTCTCAGACGACTCTCCAGCGCAGCGGCTCGCCGTTCAGCGCGGCCAGCACTTCGCTTGCGATGTCCCGCCCGGCCTTTACCTGAGCTTCACGCGTTTGAGCCCCGAGATGGGGAGTTGCAATCATATTTGGATGCTGGAGCAGCGGCGATTCTCCGGGCGGCTCTTCGGAAAATACGTCCAGCGCCGCTCCCGATAGGTGACCCGATTCGAGTGCGGCTAGAAGCGCCTGCTCATCCACTATCCCACCCCTTGCAACCGACACCAGGCGCGCTCCCGGCTTCATCTTGCTTAGGGCCTCGCGGCCGATCGTGCCTCGGGTCTCCTCATTCAGCGGCAAATGCAGGCACACGTAGTCTGAGGCTCCCAGCAAGGAGTCGAACTCGGTGGGCTCCGTGCCGCGATTGATGAGCTCCTCATCCGCAATCAGCGCGTCGTAACCCAGCACATTCATTCCGAACGCGCGTGCCCGTTCCGCCACGGCTGCGCCAATCCTGCCTACCCCTATGATGCCCAGGGTCTTTTCAGATAGTTCGGAGCCCTTGAGCTCGGATTTGCGCCACTCCGTACGGCGCATACTGGCGTCAGCAGCAGGGATATGGCGAGAAAGGGAAAGCAGGAGGCCCAGCGTGAGTTCTGCCACGGCCACGGTCGCCGCCTGGGGCGCGTTCACCACGGTGAGGCCTTTGGATTTGGCGGCCTGCAAGTCGATGTTGTCGACTCCCACCCCCGCACGACCGATCACTTTGAGACCCGGGCGCGCCTGATCGAGCACTTCGGCGGTAACCTTTGTGCGCCCCCGAACAATGAGTGCGTCGCTCTCTCCGAGCGCTTCCAGCGTCTCGGATTCGATCACTTCCGCCTGATCCCGGAGCAGCCGCAGGCCCTCCTCAGACAGGCCGTCGGTCACCAGCACACGCCAGGCCATAGTGAGAACCCGGCTATTGTACACTCAGGGGCTTTGGCTACGAGCTCGCGTAGCGCCGATCGAACGGGTACCAGGCCAGATGGAATAGCATGTGGCTCGCTATGGCGGCGATCAGACCGTACTGCCAGTAAAGCCAGCCAAAACCCAGCGAAACCCACAGGTTAGTTCCCAGGACCGAAGCCAGGAGCAGAGGGGATCTCTGGGCGCCGGCTGAAAGCAAGCCAGGCAGGTGGGCCAAACCAAAGAGCAGACCCGAAATCACGATGGCGGCCCAGGTAACCGGTGGAGAGGCGGTTCCAACCACCAGGGAGCCCAGCCAGACCAGCAGCGTCATTAACCCCCATCGGGTCAGGATCTCCTCCACAATGCCGCCATACAGCAATCGTCCCGCGAGGCCAAGCTGGATGCGGATCTCCTCAACTACCTTCACCGTTTTCTTACCCAGCCTGGGAAGAATGTAGCCATAGTAGGCGAGCAGGAAAGGGATCACCAGGAGTCCGGTGAGCGCCAACGAGGGAAAAATCATCGAGGTCAGGTCGGAAGGGACTGGCTCGCCGCCGGAAACGGCCTCAAACACGGGGGCGCTCAGACCGACTCTGGGCGCCAGGGCGGTACCTATCGCAGCCGCGATAGCCACCAGAACCAGGTTCTGCACTATTCCCACCACAACCAGCGTGGAGCGCGGCGGTATTGCGCTCCGCGAACGCGTCATGGTCCGTCGGAGCGTTTTAACCTGCCGATAGCTGGCAATGAGGATTCCGGGGATGGAAACCGCTACGAGGAGAGTGAAGAGGGCTACGTTGAACATGGTAATGGGAGCGATCGGAGGCTCTGGCCCAGCCTAAGGTTCGAGCAGGTGATCGGCTTCGATCTCAGCCAGCTCGCGCAGACGAGCGTCGTCTTCAGGATTTGGCTCGTAGTCGGTCGAGAACCAGGCCTCAAGGATCTCCTTGGCGACCGCTTCGGAAGTAATGCGCAAGGACATGCACAGCAGATTGGCGTTATTCCAGATGCGGGCTCCGCGTGCGGTTTCGGAGTCCAGACAGAGTGCGGCTCGCACTCCGGGCACCTTGTTTGCCGCGATGCTGACCCCCGTACCTGTCCAACAAAACAATAGACCCTCCTTCGTCTGCCCGCTGGCAACTTCTTCGGCCACTTGTCGGGCGACTCCGGGCCAGTGCTCAACTTCGTTCTTCAAAGGGCCATGCAGCGTCAGCTCATGGCCGCGCCGCCGGAGCTCGTCAACCACGGCGTCCGTCACTGGGTTGCGCTCGTCAGATCCGACAGAGATCTTCATATGCGCGTGATTCTATCAGGGCGTCACCGCGATCTGCACCACAAGCGGAAGGTGGTCCGAGGCCAAAGTCTGGATGAGTTCAGCCTGGGTGCCAACGAGGTCAGGTGAATGCCAGATCCAATCGATGCGCTTCTGTGGATCTACAACGCTCCAGGTCAGCCCTGGACCGGAGCCGGACTCCAGCCACGAATCGATCAGCCCCGCCTCTGCCAGGAGCGCTATCTCCGGCGCATCGGGTTCGGCGTTCAAGTCGCCGAGAAGTATCAGGTTGGGGCGGCCATCCCAGAAATCCAACAACACGGGAACCTGCTCGAGGCGGACGTCGTGATCCTCTTCTATCTGATGGAGATGGGTATTGACAACCAGCAGCGGATCGTCAGCGCCTACGTCGATCTCGGCCCAGGTGTAGCCGCGACCGATGAGCGAGCCGTCCCGAGGGAGCTCCCCGGATCCGTGGGCCAGGACCGGGAGGCGCGAGAGGATCGCGTTACCCCAATGGGGCTCCTCCGTGCCATTGAAGACGATCGGCATGTCCAGCCGGCGGGAAAGCCAGGTCACCAGGTCGCTGCCGCCATCCAGCAGTCGATCGCGGCTGATCTCCTGCAGGGCCACCACCTGCGCACCGCTATCCTCAATCACTTGCGCGATGGCCTCCGGGTCGTGACGACCCAGACTGCCGAACGCAGAGTGGATGTTGTAGGTCATCACCTTTACTGGTGCTCCCGTGGGTGGAATGGGAGCCGGCGTGGGTCCCGCCAGGACCCAGACTGCCAACGGCACGACCACAAGCGCGCCCGCGGTCCAGACCGGGATCGCCTCGCCTTCCGAGGTCGGAACCTGCAATCCGCGCGTAGCCAACAGCAACAATAGGCCGAATAACCCGGCCGAGGCGGGCGGGATCGCGCTTCGCGGGAACGGTAGCGCGATGTCAAGCGAAAGGTAAAAGGCAAAGACAAGCACCAGGAACAGCAGCGTACCGAGCGGCAGCATCACACCGGTACGCGTGAGGCCGGCGCGCACGGCGGAACTGGCGCGCACGCTGAGGAGCGCCCATCCCCAGCCCAACACGAATTGGCTCACTGCGGCGGTCAGCAGCACCGCAAATCCCGCCTGATTGGCAGTAACGATCGCCAGCACAAGATAAGCGCCGGCCGCCAACGCCAGGGTGGCACGGAAGGTTTCCGGTCGGGCAAGACCATAGAAAATTCCCATGACCAACAGCAGGTTGCCGATCATGACGATAAGAAATGCGGCAGATGGGCCGATGCCGCTCAATTCACCCAGCAATCCCGGGCTCTGGAAAATCAGCAGCTCCAGCAGCAAGAAGGCGCCAATCGCGATCAGTGGAACTGCCCCGGACCAGGTGGTTTCAGTATTCGCCTCCGGCTCCGCAGCGGGCTCCTTCCAAACGGCCCAGAGTGCTAGCGCAGAGATGAGCGCAGTGACAAGCAGGGGAACCGTGCCGGCCATCCACGTGAGGTCGACGTTGCCGAAGGCGCCGCGCAGCGCCGTGTCGAATGCCAGGCCGAGAACAAAACCGTATGCCCAGCGTGGGGCTGCATTATCTGTGGTGGCTCTCAGCTGGCCCATGAAAGTGGGTAGATAGAGAAGGAAGGCCGCTAATCCGGCCATGCTCAGCCACAGATCGAGGCCGGGATCGGTGACGACCTGCTCGATCAGCCGCAAAGCCGCAACGCCGCCGGCTGAAATCCATAGCGCCAGCCTGGGGCCGGCCACCCGCCAAAGCAGAGGCGCTAGCAGCGCGATCAGGAAAGTGCCCAACGCGTAGGGAGCAAGAGAGAAGGCGGAAACGCCGACCGTATCCCGCAGATACCAGGTGAGGCTGCCGATGAAAAGCCTCAGCAGCTGCATACCCATGGTGACGATCAGGATTGGAAGGACCCATTGCCTCAGGCGATCAGTCATAACATTTCATCTCCATGCCATCCCCCTGCGCGCATCCGCGCGAGGAGATTGCTTCGCTGCGCTCGCAATGACACTTGGTTCAATTCTTCGCTCATGTCATTGCGAG
>JBGMQN010000094.1:0-3862 GCA_048054495.1 Anaerolineales bacterium | reverse complement strand
CGAAGCAATCTCCAACTTTCGCTGGCTCGACCTCGCGTGTGGGCGTCCCCAATACCATCGGTCTCGTCCATCCACATCCGCTACCCCAGCAAGTCCCCTCGGCGAGTAGCCGAGGAATCGTTCCCGTTTCGTGAGTTTACAATTTCATCCGGTGCCAGCCCTTCCGCATCACACCACGCCCCTCAAGAGGCCGTTTCTCGAATGAATCGATCCGCTTCCCTACTTCAAGAACCCCGGCCGTGGCCGGGGGTCACGCCGGTTTATGTCATAATAAGCGCCCGCTGTCGGGAGAGATGCGAGTGCATTTCCAGAGCGTCTGTGTGCTGGGGTTGGGATACATCGGGCTGCCCACCGCAAGCACCTTTGCCAAGTCTGGCCTCAAGGTCATTGGGGTGGACGTGGATCAAAAGGTTCTGAACAGCTTGAAGGCGGGCCATATCCACATCCAGGAGCCGGGGCTGCATGAGCTGGCTCAGGAAGCGCTCGGTTCGGGAAATCTAAGGGTGAGCGATCGTCCCGAAGAGGCAGAGGCCTTTGTCATCGCCGTGCCAACTCCGGTCACAGCAGATAACAAGGCCGATTTGAGCCACGTGGTGGAAGCGGCGGAGGCCATCGTTCCCCATCTGCGCGTGGGCAATCTGGTGATGCTGGAATCGACCTGTCCACCGCGCACCACGCTCGACCAGATCGCTCCGATCCTTGAACGCTCCGGATTGGCGGCCGGCCCCGATTTCTTCCTGGCCTACACTCCCGAGCGAGCGCTGCCGGGCCGCATCTTGCAAGAGTTGGTGGAAAACGTCCGCGTTATCGGTGGCATCGATGCCGCCTCCGCGGAAGCGGGAAGAGATCTATATCGTGCCTTCGTCGAAGGAGAGATCCTGCTCACGGATGCTACGACGGCCGAGATGGTCAAGCTGATGGAGAACACCTATCGGGACATCAACATCGCTGTGGCGAACGAATTCTCGCAGCTGGCCGAACGGCTGGGTGTGGATGTCTGGGAAGCGATTCGCCTGGCCAACCGTCATCCGCGGGTGGAGATCCTCCAGCCCGGACCCGGGGTTGGAGGACACTGCATCGCGGTCGATCCCTGGTTTCTCGTTGAAGCCACGCCGGATCTCACTCCGCTCATTCAGCAGGCCATGGCGGTAAATGACAGGCAGCCCGCGCACTCGGCAGAGCTCATTGAGCGGGCGCTAGGGGGGCTCAGCGGCAAACGCATCGCCGCGCTCGGGCTCTCGTATAAGTCCAACGTCGGGGATCTGCGTCTAAGCCCCGCCATCGAAATTGTGGCCCGCTTGGTGGCAGGCGGCGCCGAAGTACATACTTTCGAGCCGTACGCCCAAGACGCATCCGTCGAAGGAGCAGTGGCGGAGCACTCCCTGGAGGCCACCTTGGAAGGAGCGGATGCCGTCGCCCTCCTGGTGGACCACCGCGAGTTCTTAGAACTCGACCCGCAGCGTGCCGCACAGGCGATGACGGGGCGCGTGGCGGTGGATCTGCGTGGCGCCTGGGAAACGGAATCCTGGCGAGCAGCCGGGTTCCAAATCTCCACGCTAGGAATCGGAACGCCAGATGCTTGAACTGCTCGGCGCCTTCGGGTTTGAAAGGTCAGATGTCTGAGCCGCTTCGTGCGCTGTCGATCTTCGGTACGCGGCCGGAAGCGATCAAGATGGCACCGGTCCTCAAGCGGTTGAGTGAATCCGCCGCCGTCGAGTCGATCGTCTGCATCACCGCTCAGCACAGAGAGATGCTGGATCAGGTCCTGGAGCTCTTTGACATCCATCCCGACTACGATCTCGACATCATGCTGCCCGCCCAACCGCTTAACGAACTTACGGCGAACGTTTTTTTGGGGCTCGAACCCGTCATTGATGCGGTCCAACCGGACTGGGTGCTCGTGCAAGGCGATACGACCACGGTGATGAGCGCCGCCCTGCTGGCGTACTACCACCGTGTGAAGGTGGGCCATGTGGAAGCCGGGCTTCGAACCGGTGACAAGTACCAGCCCTTTCCTGAAGAAATCAACCGCCGCGTGCTCGGAGCGGTGGCAGATCTCCATTTCGCACCTACCGCGCGGGCTCAGGACAACTTACTAAGAGAATCTGTACCCCCCGAAAAGATCGTCGTGACGGGTAACACCGTAATCGATGCGCTGAATGTCGTGATCGAGCGGCCGGTCGACCTATTTACAGGTCCGTTGGCAGGCCTTGAGCACCAGAAGATCATTCTGGTCACCGCCCATCGCAGAGAGAACTTCGGAGAGCCTTTAGAACGCATTTTTGAGGCGCTGAGGGAAATCGCGCAGCACTACGAAGGAAGCACGCACCTGATCTACCCCGTTCACCTGAATCCCAGGGTGCAGGATCCGGCAAGGCGCATGCTTTCCGGTGTGCCGAACATCCACTTGATCGGGCCGATGGCTTATTTGCCCATGGTGCATCTGATCAAGCGCGCCCACATCATCCTCACCGATTCAGGGGGAATTCAGGAGGAGGCGCCCGGTCTGGGAACGCCGGTGTTGGTGATGCGGGAACGAACCGAGCGGCCAGAGGCCATTGAAGCGGGAACCGCCCTCCTGGTTGGCACCGATACCGATCGGATCGTCAGCGAAGTGCGCCGGCTGATGGATGAGCCTCAGGCTTACACGGCAATGGCTACGGCCGTGAACCCATTTGGCGATGGGCATGCCGCAGAACGCATCGTCGAGGCGCTTCTGACTGCGGAGGGGAAGCCTGCGTAGCGGGTCGAATATGCGCCTTGTGCCGAGCGCACAGCGATGGTTCGTTTGCGTATCCCAAAAACCGGTTGGAACAGGCACTTCGATATGCAATGGGGGGAAAGTCCAGTGAGGGGATCGCGTGAGTAAGGTGCCTCTCCGACGGGTCACCTTCACCACTCGGCTCACCGGTGTGGCCGGGCCGGCGGCGTTCCAGCGCCGCCTGGTGAGGGGCCTGGAAGGCCGAGGGGTGGAGATCGGATGGGATCCGAGCAAGGGCCGGCAAGATCCGATCCTCGTAATTGGCGGTAGTCGCAATCTGATCGGCCTGCGACGCGCACGCCAGCGGGGCAGCCGGATCGTGCAGCGCCTCAATGGGATCAACTGGCTGCATCGGCGCCAGCCGACCGGGGTACGGCACTTCCTCCGAGCGGAACGAAACAACTTGCTCCTGCGCTGGGTGAGAAATCGTCTGGCAGATCATGTGGTCTACCAAAGTCGGTTTGCCAAAGACTGGTGGGAGGATCGCTACGGCTCCGCTCCGGTGCCCTCCAGCGTTGTGTACAACGGCGTTCCCTTGGACGTGTACTCCCCGGAGGGTGAGGAGACTCGTCCGGACGATCGCATCCGCTTGCTCATGGTGGAAGGCAATTACGCCGGCGGATACGAGACCGGCCTGCAGGCGGGGATTGAATTGGCTCAACGCGTGGCTCAGGAAACTGGACGGAAAGTGGAGCTGACGGTCGCCGGCCAGGTTCCCGGGCGTGTGCACCAGACCATCGATCCAGAGAGCGAGTTGATTGTGGGCTGGCGCGGAGTCGTTGAGCCGGCAGACATCCCCGCCCTGGACCGCTCTGCGCATGTGCTCTTCGCCGGGGACATTCATCCCGCCTGCCCCAACGCGGTCATCGAGGCGATGGCGTGTGGGCTGCCGGTGGTTGCCTACGATACGGGGGCACTCCCCGAGCTGGTCACCGGATCGTCCGGCCGCCTCTCTGCCTACGGCGGGGACGCATGGAAACTGGAAACTCCAGATGTGAAGCGGCTGGTGGAAGCCACCCGAGAGGTTTTGGGAGAGCAGCCTCGCTTCCGCGCCGGCGCGCGGGCTAGAGCGGAGGAAGCCTTCAGTTTGGATCGCATGGT
>JBGMQN010000102.1:0-3170 GCA_048054495.1 Anaerolineales bacterium | reverse complement strand
TGTAAGGAGGAGATTGCTTCGCTACGCTCGCAATGACATCGTCACTGCGAGGAGCGCAGCGACGAAGCAGTCTCCAGCATCCAGGGGGAGGTTTCAGGGGGTTCGGCCGGCGCGGACCGCATACAATCCCACGATCCCGGCCGCGGCCAGCAGTGACAGTCCCAACACGCCGAGCAGCGTGGAGCCCTCATTTCCGGAACCGCGGATCTGTAGGATGGCCGCGCTCGGTTGGCCGCCGAACTGCACAAATTTGACATCGCCCGGCGCCAGCCGCACCGGCACGTTCATGGAGGTCGTGGGGTTGTAGTTCGGAGGCACCGCGCCGCTGACATTGTAATCTCCGTCCTCCAGATCCGAGAAGCAAAACCCCTCCGGGTTGTCATCGGTCGTGCGATCTCCCTGGACGCTGCCATCCCGATCCACGACCGTCACCTGCCCCTCAGGAAGCGGCAGCTCCTCATCGTCGAGTCGGGCGTTTCCATTATCGTCGGTGAAGAGCAATACGCAGATATCCCCAGTGCCGACCAGCGGTCCGGTTTGAAGGGTTGGCGTTGGCGATGGGGAAGGGACCCGGGTAGCCGCAATCGATCCCAGGACAAGCTCCATGCCGGGGGATATAAAGTCGCCGGATTGGATTCCGTTGAGCGCCATCAGCTGCTCAACCGAAATCTCGGCGATCGCAGCGATGCGCCATATCGAGTCGCCATCCAGCACGATGTAGAGGATCGTCCCATCGGCATTAGGTGTAGGGGTCAGAAAGGGAGTTGGCTGGAGGAGCGCAACGCGTTCAGTGGTCCCAGCATTCGCGAACGCGCGGATGCTCACATTTGCGAGCATCGCCAATGTGAGTATCGCCAAACCGATTCCAGTTGCGATCCCTTTTCGCAGAGACATCCTCTTTCCGATTATAGCTGGAGCGCAGAGCCGCTGGCGGCCTAGTGACCGCACTCCAGATTGCTGTCTACCGCGGAGTACACCTCCCGCGGTTCTCCGGATCCCGCGACCGGGACGGAATCACGGAGAGACTGTCTTAATTCTATGGGACAGCCTCTTTTTGGATCTGCTGGGAGTGCGTCTCTGACGTCTGCGCCCCACCTGCGGAACTCTAGCTACTCCTGGATCGAGCGCACGAAGACGATGATGGATTCGATATTGTCATCGGTCAGGAATTTAAAGCCACCCTTGGGTGGCATCGCGACGCCTGTTGTATTAAGCGGATCGCCCACCGCACGACCCCTGAGCACAAAGGCCAGGAGCTCGACATCTGTCGACGACTGGACGAACTCGCTGGTAGTCAGGTCCTTGCCCAGATTGGGTAAACCCTTGCCGTCCGCTCCGTGGCAGGCGAAGCAAGTCTGCTGAAAGAGGGCCTCCCCTTCAGCGATCACTTTGGGCGAGTAGGTCGGTTCCCCGGCTTCAGTTTCGCCACCTCCCGATGAACCGCCACACGCGGCCAAGAGCACCGCCACACCGAGAGCCAAACTTATCCATACCGTCCTTCTCATTCCGTTCCCCGCCGCGCTGTGAAAAAACCCGCAAGAAACTGAGTATACCTGCGTCCACCTAGCGCAGCTCAAATGGGTCTTAGATCAGCGATCCGGCTCGGACGGACCTTTATCGACTTGGTCATCATAGACCCTGTGCCGGTCGCCCTGCTCGTCGTGAATCTCGATTTTCAGCCGATAGGGCCTCAATCCATATGCATTTGCAGTCATCCAGGGTGCCGGGCTCACTCCCCGCTGGCGCCGCTTGGGTATAATCGCGGACTTGGCCAGGGAAGAGGACAATGATTTCCCCCTTGAGGAAGCGCCGCTTTGGTTGCCGGCACGCACTCCCCAAAGGAAGCGCACCGCACTGCTCCTGGCCGGAGCCTGAAACTTGAGCCGAAAGATCTACCTGCTCGGAGCCGTTGTACTCGCCCTCCTGCTTGCGCCCTGGGTGTACGATCTGCCCTTCGTGCAGGAGCAGGTCGCATGGCGGGTCTCCGGGCTGCGTGCCCAGATCAAATACGCCCTCTCGCCGCCGGAGGAGGCGGTGTTTACCCCCGCCTCGACGCTCTCCGCCATGGTGGACGCCACGCTGGCGGCCATCATGACTCCCACGCCGGATGCGCCGCCAACAGAAGTACCTGTCGAGCCCACAGAAGCGGGACCGACCCTGACGCCCTCGCCGGTTCCCTCGCCGATCCCAGACTACGTCTTTTTGCCCGGAGTTCGGCACGAGTATCAGGGGTGGAACAACTGCGGGCCCGCCACACTTTCCATGGCGCTGTCCTTCTGGGGTTGGCGGGGCGACCAGCGCCCGATTGCCAACTTCACCAAGCCCAACCCACGTGATAAAAACGTGATGCCCTATGAATTGGCGGACTACGTCCGCAGCGAGACCGAGTTCAATGTGATCGTGCGTGTGGGGGGCAATCAGGCGTTGCTGAAGCGCTTGATCGCGGCCGGCTTTCCCGTGATGGTGGAGAAGGGCCTGGAGGGCCCGGGCTTCGACGGCTGGATGGGCCACTATCAATTGCTGGCGGGTTACGACGACGCACTGGGCCGTTTCAACGCCTACGACAGCTACGAGGGAGATTTCAGTGACGGCGACAGCCTACCTGTAAGTTACGACGTAATTGAAGAGTATTGGCGGCACTTCAACCACACCTATCTCGTCATCTACCCGGAGGATCGCGAGGCGGAAGTGCTGGGAATCCTCGGTCCGGATGCCGATGAAGTAACGAATATTCGCAACGCAGCCCAGCAGGCCTCCGACGACATCTTTTCAACCACTGGCCGCGACCTGTTCTTCGCCTGGTTCAACCGGGGCACGAATCTAGTGCAGCTGCAGGACTACGGTGGGGCAGCCGCCGCCTACGACGAGGCCTTCAGTATCTATGCCGGCTTGGACCCCGAGACGCGTCCCTGGCGCATGCTCTGGTACCAGACCGGTCCCTACTGGGCTTACTTCTACACCGGCCGCTACTGGGACGTGCTCAACCTGACCACTCAGACGCTCTACGTCATGAGCGAGCCGGTCCTGGAAGAGAGCTACTACTGGCGCGGCCTGGCCAAGGAGGCTCTGGGGGATGTGGCGGGCGCGATTGAAGACCTCCAGACCAGCGTAGAGATGCACCCCGGTTTCGAGCCGGCGCTGGCCCAGCTTGATCGCCTGGGAGTTGCGCC
>JBGMQN010000011.1:0-3174 GCA_048054495.1 Anaerolineales bacterium | reverse complement strand
CTTGCGAGAAGACCGAAGCAGGTGAAAGATCGCTCCCTGCGACTCAATGGACGAGCTCCTGGTAGAACGCGTGAACACGCCGCATGCCACGCTCGTAGTCTGCTCGCTGTTCGATGAGGGGGATGTTTTCCGCCGCAGCGCTCTCTCTCATTTTGGCATCTTCAAGCGCCTGTGCGATGGCCCCCGCTACTTGATCCGCGCGCGCCGGGTCCACCAGCGTTCCATTCTTGCCATCTTCGATCCACTCCCGGATCGATTGCAGATCTCCCACCACGGGATAGGCGCCACAGGCCATGGCTTCCAGCAGTGTATTCGGCGTGCCATCATGCTCGCTGGGCGATACAGATACTTGTGCCCTACGGAAGACTGCTGCCAGGTCCGAGGGAGTTAGTTTGGGGAGCAGATGCACCGAGTCCCCGATCTGCAGCCGATCGATCCACCTTTCGGCCCGGCGCTGACCGGCCATATTTGGGCAGAGGAATGCCGCTGAAGGCACCCGCTGCAGGACCTTTGGAATCGCTCTGAAGAAGGTGTCGTTTCTCACGTAGGCCCGGAAACCGCGTGGGTTGACTATCACCGGCGCCTCCGGCGCCAGCGAATCGAGGACACCCGTGAGCGCCGGATGATCGGAATGCCCCGGCGCACCCGGGTAGAAGATGTCCCTTCGCACGCCGCCGTTTGTTGGCAACACCAACTGGGGTCGATTGCTGGCGAAGCCCCATTCCGGGGCCATTTCCTCATCGCGATGGTTGTCCGTGTGGAGCGCATCGGTCCGTAACAGCGTGCGTCGCGTGAGACCGCGCATCATGGGAGAGGCCGGCGCATGCAAGGTAAAGTCATTGCCCCAAATCGAAACCAGGAGCGGCTGCTTCGGATGGGAGGCAGCGGCCAGGGCGCCCTCGAATGGGATGCGCATGGCATGCACCAGGTCGGGCTCAATCTCGGAGATCAATCTCCGCGCCAGTTTGGCGGCACGATTGACGGTGGCTGGCCCAAGCCAGTGGCGGATCAAAGTGCGCAGCCCGATGGTCCCTGACGAGGTCAAGGCGCTGGGCCCTTTCCCCTTCCCCCTACTGCGGCCCAAGCCGCTGAAGGCAACTGGAGCCGTATGGAGCGTTTTGAGGCCGTTGAGCGCCGGACAGGCGAATGTCGAGATCAGATGCACTTCGGATCCTCCGGCAATAAAGTAGCGGATCCAGCTGCGCGCAATGGGGCTCCTGCCGTCGGCGACGTACAGTATTCTCAAGACTGGCTCACTCGTGGATGTTCACTCTGGGGAATCTCCCCAAGAATCGCTCCAGGGTATCCGGCGTAAGGCCCGAGTCCTCACCGGTGCATCGCTCGGTTGACAGCATCTATGAAGACATCCGTCATGACCTCGATGTTCACTCGCTCAGCGACGATTTTGTGCGATGCGGCACCCATTTGCGGCAGCTTTTCCGGATGCTCAAGCGCGCTACGAAGCGCCTCGGTGAGCGCTTTAAGATCTCCAGGTGGAACGAGCCAGCCGTTCCGCCTGCCTACCAGATCTCGCTGCGACCCATCCGCTTCGGCCACGATCACCGGGAGGGCGTGAGCCATCGCTTGCTGCACTGCCAGGCCTCCCGTGCCGGGGAGGACAAACAGGTCGGCCTGCTGGTAGATTGGCTCGAGCTCTTCTCCGTACAGTGCCCCCGTGAACCTTGCCTTTGGATATTCCCTTGTCGCTATCCGCTCAAGCTCCGTCCGTTCCGGCCCATCTCCGACAATCCATAGTTCCGGCCTTGTTCTTTGCGCGCCGCACGCCTTCAGCAGCATATTCACGCGCTTGCGTTCCTGAAGTCGCCCCACAAATAGCACCCGCGGAGTGTCGGCGATTTTTCGAGGGTGAAGTTCGGGCGGCGGTCCTGTCGTTGCATTCCGGGCGATGTAAACACGATCCGATCGGTAACCCGTAATCCGGTACTCTTCTGCGCCGGAGCTACTATATGCAATCAAGGCATCAAACCGCTGCAGGAATGATTTCCAGTTGACCAACGGATTGCCCAAGCCCAGGCCCCAGCCAAGCACCGGCCTGCCCTTCGCACGCATCCAATCCACTGCACGGCGGCTGGACAGATAGCGCGGGTTGGCCTCCATGATCAGCGCCTGAGGATCCCAATCCTGAATCCACTCCATGATGTCGCGCTGCAGACACAGGTAAAGCGGGCCGCCCAACAAGTGCAGATTGCGGGCAGGCCACAGCCGGGCCTGGTTCAGGCTCTCCGCAGTCCGGACCGCTTCGCTGACTCTGGGTTTTCCGGCGTACAGGCTCAGGCCTTCTGTGCAGCGACTCGCTAGAAGGTCGAAGAACGCCGCTCGATAGCTCGGCAGCACTCGCTGTTGAAGCGCGAGGCGGCCCTCGAAAAGGGATTTAGCGTTCAAATTGCGAAACCTTCGCGAGCCGAAAAAGCCAAACGGGAACTCCTATCCTTCACCGGGAGGCAAAATATCCCCCTTCTCGCTGGGGAGTGCAACCGCGTAGGTCTTCCAACTTATGATCTCACCGAGTTCCGGATACCCTTCGCGCATGGCGTGGAGCGCGTAGCCGGCCGAGGCCAGGATCTTTTGAGCCGCTCCAGCGGCATCCGGACCGTGCAGCTCTATCAGAAGCGTCGGACGATCATTCTTCAACGTGCCGCTCATGCCCTCGAGCACTGCCGCCTCTCCGCCCTCCACATCGATCTTGATAAGCCCCGGCGGTTGCTCCATGCCCTCTGCGATCCATTCATCCAGTGCGATCACCTCAACCATAATCGAACCTTCGTATTCCGCCTGCCTCCCTTTGGCGGCCTGCAGCTTGCCCATGCCGCCCGATTTATGCACCACAAATGGCTCCTGGGTAGTGCGCGCCCCAACTGCGGCTCCCACTACCTGCACCTGGTCGCCTTCCGGGTTGAGGGCCAGATTGGCCCGCAGACGAATCAGGTTCGCTGGTAGCGGCTCAAACGCCACAATGCGACCGGCTTGGCCAACTGCCTTGGCCAGGGCCAGGCTGACGTATCCGATGTTTGCACCCACGTCGTACACGACAAGATCGGGTCCAGCGAAATGATCAATGGCTTCTAGAAGTGCCGGCTCATAGGTGCCCAGCCACAAGTCCTTTTCCGTGCGCAGATCGAGCTGCAGTCGCATCCCCGCCAGCGGTCCCGCCGC
>JBGMQN010000015.1:0-11005 GCA_048054495.1 Anaerolineales bacterium | reverse complement strand
TCAAGGACTACATCGCTTTTTGGCGCGGGGTGAAAGTAGAGAAGTAGGCGATCCACGGACGATCGCACGGAAACCAAAGAGGCCCGTGATGGGCCTCTCTTTGTCGCGTCGATCAAGCTACTGCAATCTTATCTTCGGATTGAGGTAGGCAGAGAACAGATCTGCGGCCAGATTGGCCAGGGCAAACGCCAGGACGGCTACCATTGCCACGGCCTGAAGCAGTGGCAGGTCGCGCCGGTCGATGGCGAATACCATCAGACGCCCTAAGCCAGGGTAGTTATAGACATTCTCTACCACGATCAACCCGCTGATCAGCCATCCAAAGCTGATGGCGATCACCGTAATTGTCGGAAGGAGCGCGTTTCGTAGTACATGGCGGGAAGTCACCGACCAGCGGCTCAATCCCTTCAATCTGGCGGTACGAACGTAGGGCTTACTAATCTCTCCTATAACGCCGACGCGCGTCATGCGCGAGATGTAGGCCAGCAATACCAGCGAGGCGGTCAGGGCGGGAAGGATGAGCATTGGCAAGGCCTCTAAGAAGCTCGTCCCAGGACGAATGGATGAATTGGCGGGAAAGATTCCGAGCCGGAAGGCAAATAGCTCGATCAGCAGGATCCCGGTCACAAACTCGGGCAAGCCAACTACGGACAAAGCAGAAACGTTTATCGCGCTATCTACCGGTTTGTTCTCGTTCAGTCCAGCGATCACACCTAGAGCAATAGCTGTCGGTACGGCGATCACGATCGCAACCGCCGCCAACATCAGCGAGTTTCCCGAACGCTGCAGGACCAGTGAACGCACCTCGGTTCGGGTGCTGAATGATTCGCCCCAATCGCCTCGAATGAAGTTTCCGAGCCATCGAAGGTATTGAACCGGCAGGGGATCATTCAGGCCCAGTTCCTCTCTCAGGGAGTTCAGCGCCGCCTCGCCCGCTTCACGACCCAGGATCACGCGCGCCACATCTCCTGGCAGGACCTGTGTCACTCCAAAAATAATGATGGAGGTCAGAAGAAGCGTGAGGAGCAGAAATCCGATCCGGCGCAGCACGTAGCGCGACATCACTGGCGCTTCCTCATGGCGAAGACCTGTCCTTGCGCTTGCCGCAGATCGTTCACGGGTATGTGGCAAAAGATGCGCGTGCCCGTCTCATCGTGCTGCCAGGGCGGGGTCTGCTCAACGCAGACATCTCCGATGAATCGGGGACAGCGGGTGTGGAATGGGCAGCCGGTCGGGGGTGCAAGCGGGCTGGGAATCTCTCCGCGCAGGCGGACTCGTTCCTGACTTGCCTTCGGATCCAGGAGCGGGATGGCCGCGAGCAGCGCCTCGGTGTACGGATGGTATGGTGGATCAAAGAGCGCTTCTGAGGGGGCTACCTCCATCAATCGCCCCAAGTAGAGCACCCCAACGTAGTCGGAAAGGTACCCCACGACGGCAATATCATGGGAAATAAATAGCAGGCTCGTTCCGTGCTCAGTCTGGAGGCGATTCAGCAGGTTGAGGATCGAAGCCTGCACCGAGACATCCAACGAGGACACAGGCTCATCGAGCAGCACGAGATCGGGAATTGCTGCAAATGCCCGCGCGATGGCCACGCGCTGTTTCTCTCCGCCGCTTAATTGGGCCGGGTAACGGTCGGCAAATTCCGGCGGAAGCCTAACTCCCTCCAGCAAACGACCGACTTCCTCATCTGAATCGATCCCCCGGAGCAGCACTAACGCGCGGTCCAGGCTTTGGCCAATGGTCAGATACGGATTGAGCGCTTCGTCCGGATTCTGCAGCACCATTTGAAGGCGGCTGAGCGTTCCACGATCGCGATGCCTAATCTGGGCTGGGAGCTTGGCTCCCAGCAGCTCCATGCGACCGCGCTCAGAATCGACCAGGCCGATGACCGCCTGGGCGAGCGAGGTCTTTCCACTGCCGCTTTCTCCTACCAGGCCGAAAGTCTCGCCCTTCCCAATCGCTAATCGAACTTTGTCGACCGCACGAACCGATTGGGGAGGGGATCTCTTCACCCACTCCGCGAGTGAGCGCGGTTGATCATAGCGAACCTTCAGATCCTCGATCTGCAGCACGGTTTCAGCGGTCGGAGAATGCGGCCGCGGGGGCGCTGCGGGAGGTTGCCTGGGATCTATCTCGCCCGACTGGATCTCTTTCCGACGGTAGCAACGCACTTGCCTCGCCATCCCTGAGTCCTCAAGCATCGGTCGAGCCTCGTGGCAGACATCGATTGCGACTGGACAGCGAGGTGCGAACACGCAAGCGGGCGGCAGATCCCCGAGCGAAGGGATACGACCGCCGATCGAGCGGAGTTGAATTTCGCGCTTGTTTTCGCCAAGTCGCGGAATACTGTCCATCAGTCCATATGTGTAGGGATGAAGCGGACTCTCAAAAAGGTCCATTTTCGATCCCTGTTCGACCAACTCACCCGCATAGAGCACAGTCAGTCGATCGGCGAATTGGGCAATGACGCCCAGGCTGTGGGAGACATACAGGGTCGCGGTCTGTCGCGCTTGCATCAGCTCCCGGATGAGGTCCAGCACGACGGCTTCGGTGGTTGAGTCCAGGCCGGTGGTCGGTTCGTCGAGTATCAAGAGCTTGGGTCCCATGCACAGGGCCATTGCGATCATGACCCGTTGCTGCATGCCGCCGCTGATTTGATGCGGGTAGCTGCGCACCACGCGCGCGGGGTCGGCGATCTGTACCATCTCAAGCAGCCCGAGGGCCTTGTCCCTGGCCTCCGCCGCCGAGAGATCGTCTCGCTGTTCCGTTAGCTGCGTTCCGATTCTCAGCGAAGGGTTTAACGCGGAAAGCGGATCTTGGGGAACCATGGCGATTTGGCTTCCCCAGACCGAGCGAAGACGCTCCGGACTGAGGCCGAGGAGCTCTCGCCCATCCACTCGGATGCTGCCATGGGTGATCTCCGCCTGCTCGGGGAGATGCTGCATAACCGCCAGCACCAGCGTCGTTTTTCCAGAACCGCTTTCGCCAACCAGCCCATGAACCTCTCCGGGTTGGATCTCAAGGTTCACTTCACGTACCGCGGTGACCGGGCCGTGCCTATTGCAGTAGGTGACGGTCAGGTCTTTCACGCTCAGGGCGGGATTCATGCGCCGGGGGCCCTCAATACTCTGCGGAGACCGTCGGCCATCAGGTTCACCCCAATCACCAGGATGGAAATCGCGAGCGCGGGCGCCCATAGAGCCCATGGAGTTTGGTACACATGCTCGCGCGCTTCTCCCACCATCAGCCCCCAGTTTGGATTGGGAGGTTGCACGCCGATCCCGAGAAAGCCGAGCGCGGCGATGAGGAAGATGGCGTAGGAGAATCGGAGCGCCCCCTCTACTGTCAGCACAGGAAATGCGGAGGGTAGGATCTCGCGAAACAGAATCCATCCTTGCGATTCGCCCCGAATTCGAGCCGCCTGCACGAATCCTTTGACCTTAATCGACAACACAACGCTCCTGGCCACGCGAGCCACAATCGGCGTGTAGATGATTACGATCACAGCGAGCACTGCGTTGCGCGCAGGCCCTACCATCCCGAGCAATAGAAGCGCAAGCAGCAAAGCGGGGATCGCCAGCAGACTATCGAACACTCTCATCAAGGCCTCGTCGAAGATTCCGCCACGATAGCCGCTGAGCAGGCCAATGGCCGTTCCTGCAAGGACCGCTATCAATGTTCCCAGACCGGCCAGCAGTAAGATGTCTTGCGCGCCGAAAAGTATGCGACTGAATACATCGCGACCCAGGTGGTCCGTCCCGAACCAATGGTCGGGCGATGGAGCCTGTCGGGCCTCTGATGCGATTTGCTCATTCACTCCATAAGGCGCGATCACCGGTCCGACCAGCGCTATCAAAAGGAAGATTAAAACGATCGTCGTCCCGGCCGCGGAGGCGGGTCGACTATATAGGCCTATCAGCACGGTAAGCGGGCGCCAACCCCTAACCGGGTTGGCGCCCGCTTTCGTCGTTGTCGTAGTCACTCGGATATTACTGGGATAGGCTGACTCGGCTCAGGTCTGTGCGTCCGGCAAAGGCCTTGAGCTCGAACCCTTCGAAGCCCTCTCGGATGGCCCCGAACTGGGCAAAGTAATAGGGAATGATGACCGGCCCGCGCTCGATCAAGATGCGCTGGATATCTTTATAGGCTGCAATACGTTCGGCCTCGTCCAGGGTCGATCCGGCTATCTCAGCCAGTCCGTCGAATTCCTGATCGCAGAAGTGCGACTCGTTCCATTTCGCGCCGCATTTCAACATCACATTCAAATAAAACTGGGGAATCGGACGCGATCCCCAGCCCGTGATCCCGAGATCGACCTCCAGCCATCCTTCGTCACCATAATACACGCTCTCAGGCTCAACGATGACTTCAACCTCAATGCCGGCCTCCCGCCACTGCTCCTTCAGCACCGCACCAAGGTCTGGCCGACCTCCTGTGTCCGGCGTGTGCAGCTCCATCTGCAACCCGCCACCGTAGCCGGCCTCTTCCAGGAGAGCCTTGGCAGCCTCTACGTCACGCGCGGGGATCTGTTCCGCCTCCGAATAGTAGTCCACATAAAGTGGGCCGATAGGGCTGTCACGACCGACCGCACCATAACCTTGCTGGATCAGCTCAAAAATCTCTTCTCGATCGGTCGCAAGCTTGAAAGCCTGAATAACCCGCGGGTCGTTTCCAGGAGCCCGGTCCGACCGCAGGCGGACGAGATCGAAGCCGTTGGTCGGTATGTCATAGGTTTCGATACCGGGGGCATCTCTAAGGCTTTCAAAGAGTGAGGTGCTCATCCGCAACATCAGGTCGATTTGACCGCCGCGCAACGCGTCTGCCTTGGCACTGTCATCGTTGAAAAACACGATCTCCAAGCCCACCAGCTTCGGCATGCCTTCAACGAAGTAGTCTTCGTTCGCGGTGAGCACGATCCGGTCCTCCGGGCTGTAGCTTTCCACCTTGAACGGCCCGGTTCCGTTGAAGTCGGTCGCCGGATCCTCGGTGTTGGCCTTGAGAATCAAGGCGTGGTTGTCGCTCAAATCATAGAGGAAAAATGGATTTGGCCCTTCCAGCGTGATCCTCACCTGATTGTCCCCTATCGCCTCCACCGCCTGGATGTTGCCGTACAGATCGGACGTGGGTGACCCTATATCCTCATCCCGCAGCCGATCCAAAGTCCAGACAACGTCCTCCGGAGTCAATGAGCTGCCATCGTGGAATCTCACATCCTCCGCCAGCGTGAAGGTATAGGTAAGGCCATCATCGCTTATCGACCACTCGGTCGCAAGCCTGGGGACGATTTGATTCTGAGGATTGACGTCGACTAAGTAATCGTAGACGTGACTTGCGAACAGCACTTCACTGTCCGATGAAATGAAGGCAGGATCTGTCTGCACCATGGGCTGCATCCCCACGCGAAGCACGCCTTGAGGCTCAGCCACTGTGCCGGCGCAGGCCGTCAGACCCACAGCAGCCAGGCCTACGATCAGTATCCAATACCGGTTTAGGAATCTATGGATCAGATTATTCATGCGTCTCCATCATAAAAGATCTTAGGCCCGGCCGATTAGGCAGGTGCCGGTTTGTCCCAGGACATAACTGCTTCCGTTACGAGCTTCCGTAAGATCGAAGACCTACGAGGACCAACGTCGAAAACGAGGCCATTATAGCCCCCCGTCCAGTGCCCCATCCGCACAATCCACGGCTTGCGGCAGATCCCAGCCGAATGCTCTGCATTGTATAATCTTGGTGGAGGTTGCCGATGACAGAGGCTGAAAATCAGAAAGGGCGCAAGGCCCCGCGGGTGCTTCCTGAGGAGACCCGCCAACATCTCAAGGCCGCGGGCGATGAATTTTGTCATGGTCTGGAAGGCCTGTTTCCTCCAGAGTTCGTGGATCACAACCGTCGGGCCCGCAAGGAATTCCTGCTCGCCGCACGCAGCTTAATCGACCATGCCTTGAAGCGCATGGAAGAAGCCAGCGAAGCCTGAGCCCACCCAATAACGAGCCGCATCAAGAAGATCTTGCCCCCTGCCGGCCATAATGCGATCGAAAGGCTTTGGATTCATCGGGCGCATGCTTGCATGGCCAGGCCAAACTAGCGGAGCAGCGCCCAGAAAGCAGCTAGCAGGGCAATTGCCAATCCGATTCCTCCCAGGATCGGCTCCCCATTGACATAAAGTAGCGCTCCGACAACCAGCAGTACCGCGAAAACTATTGCCGCGACCAGGCGATTGATGGCACGGCTTAGCCGCTCGAGGCTGCGGTCCAGCTCCGGAGCGGCTTTGGCCGTCACGGTCATTTCGCCGCGCTCGATTTTCACGAGCATCGAGTCGAGCCGGCTGGGCAAAGAAGCCAGCGCGCGTCCCTCGCGCTCCATCCATTGCAGCAGCACCTCCATCCAATCCCCGCCCTCTTCTGCCAAAAGCTGCCGGGCGAACGGAGTCAGTCCCTCAAATACGTTGAACTCGGGATTCAGGCTGGTACACATTCCTGAGAGTATGCCAACGCAGCGGCCGAGGAAGATCAGATCCGCGGGCACCTGAAACGGCATCTCGTAGAGAACATCACGAAACTGCCGCGAGAACTGGCGCATTTCCTGCGGATGCATCTCCATAAGCTCGCGCATGTTGCGACCCCAGAAGCGATCAAAAACGGCCGCCTCTGCCTGCTTAATACGCTCCAGGTCCGCCTCCGGCAGGAGGACCTGCAGGGTCTGAAAAGCTTGCACCATGCGATCGAGATCGCGAGTGCCGATTGCCACTGCCAAGTCCCGCAGTCCTTCCTTGGCTCTCGGAGAGAGCCGCCCAACCATCCCGAAATCCACAAAGACCAGGCGCCAGTCGCCACCCTCCAGCGGTTGTACGAATAGGTTTCCTGGATGGGGGTCGGCATGAAAGAATCCTTCAATAAAGATCTGACGTAGATAGGTCTGAAACAGCCGTTCCGCTACCTCCGACCGGTCTATACCTGCGGCTTCGATGGCTGCGTGGTCGTTGATCTTGATGAAATAGACATCTTCCAGCGTAAGCACTCTTCGGGTCGTGAACTGTTCGTACACTGCAGGGATGCGCACCGCGGGGTCTTGCGCAAACATCTCACCGAACGCGCGAGCGTTGTCCGCCTCCGCTAAATAATCCAGCTCGGCCCAGAGCGTGGTGCTGAATTCGTCGAGCAGCGCATCCAGATCGGCGCGCCTGGTTACTGCCTTGAAGCGCTTGAGCCAGTTGAGAGCGATCTGGAACGCGCGCAGATCGACCCGAATGATCTCTTCGATGCCTGGCCGCTGCACCTTGACCACTACCGCCTCGCCGCTGGGCAGCTCCGCCCGATGGGCCTGGCCCAGCGAAGCGGAAGCCAGAGGCTCGGGATCAAACCGTGCATAAACTTCGGTAGCCGCAGCGCCGAATTCGGCTTCAATCACAGCAAGCATGCGCTCGGCGTGCTCTGCAGGAACCTCATCCTGCAGATTCTCTAGCTCAGACGTCACGTACTCAGGCAATACATCCACTCGCGCCGACAGGAATTGACCAACCTTGATCCACATTCCGCCCAATCCAACCGCCAGCTTTCGGTAGCGTCTCGCCATAGCACCATACCTCCGGGGTGCTGTACGGCTGCTGAGCCTCCGCAAGCCAATGTTGCGCAGCAGGAGCTCCCAGAAGAGCACTCCCAGTGCAGTTCGGCTCAGGAAAAAGAGTGCGCGCCGGTAGCGCGCTCTGAGCGTCCTCTTAGACGGCTGAAGCGCCGACGTGGGATTAATCTCGGTCTGTCGCATCGAGGGTCCCCCGAGTGGGGGTGGTGCATGGATACCCGGCTGTCCAGGCGTGCGAGGGCTGGCTTCTATCGCAGAGTCGAGAGTGCTTGCGAGAGTCAGCCGCGGGATGCGACCAGATTATAGCCTCGGGATAGGAAGGCTTTGGTCAGTTCCGCGACAAGCGCAGGAACCAGCAGCAGGGGAGCGATGATGGCCCACTGAGTTGCGCCGAGAGATACGGTATCGAAGATCGGCTGCAGGAAGGGCACATAAATTACGACTATGAGCAGCAAGGCGGAGGTGGCAACCGCGTAAAGCATCGCGCGATTGGTGAAGATCCCGACCTTCAGCAGCGGATAGCGATCCGAGCGGGAGGTAAACGCGCGCAACAGCTCTGAGAAAGAGATCGTAGCGAAGGCCATGGTTCTGGCTGATTCCGGAAAGAAGCGCAGGCCAATGAAGTAGGCGGTAAGGGTCACTGCGGCAATGGCAACGGTCTGAATGCCGATCCGAGCCCACATCTCACGATTGATGATGGCCTCGCTCACTGGACGCGGCGGCGTATCCATAATATCCGGTTCCCCCTTCTCCAACCCGAGGGCCAGCGCCGGTGCTCCGTCGGTCACCAGGTTCAGCCAGAGCAGCTGGATGGCGGTCAGGGGAGAGGGGAATCCAGCCATGATGGCGGTCAGAATGGTCAGGATCTCAGCCCCGTTGCAGGACAGCAGGTAAAAGACGAACTTGCGGATGTTGGCATAGATCACGCGACCCTGGTCGATCGCCGCCACGATACTTGCGTAGTTGTCATCGGTGAGCACCATGTCCGCCGTCTCTTTCGCCACGTCGGTGCCCGTTATTCCCATAGCCACTCCGATGTCGGCCCGCTTGAGCGCCGGTGCGTCGTTGACGCCGTCCCCGGTCATGGCCACTACCTGGTTGTCATCTTTCAACGCATTGACGATCCGCACTTTGTGCTCTGGGGTAACGCGCGCGAAGACATCGGTCCGCTTCGCCTCTTGCATGAGCTGCTCGGCATCCATGTCCTCCAGGTCCCGCCCCGTCAGTACCTGGTGTCCCTTCTGCATCAAGCCAATATCTTCCGCGATCGCTTTTGCTGTGTCGGGATAATCTCCGGTGATCATGACGGTGCGCACCCCGGCCGTGCGAGCCAGCTCAATTGCCGGCGGTACTTCCGGTCGGGCAGGGTCGATCATGCCGATGAGCCCGACGAAAATCAAGTCTCTCTCCACCGTTTCAGGCGTGGCTTCGTCGGGCACATCCCTTTCGACGCGATATGCAACCGCAATTACGCGCAACGCTTCGCGCGCCATGGCCTCATTGGCGTCGAGAATACGCTGGCGCGCCGCCTTGTCCAAGGACTTCGCTTTGTCCTCGATGGTCTGGTAGTGGGTGCACAGATCCAGCACAATATCCGGCGCACCTTTTGTCGCGGCCACTTCCCACTCGAGCAGGCTGCCGTCATAGAAGGGGCTTGCGTCCTCGGGTTTGGGTTTCAACACCTTGTGTACGGTGGTCATACGCTTCCGATTTGAGTCGAAGGGAATTTCATCGATGCGCGGGTAGGCTTGCTCCAATTCGTTCCGGCGGGCGCCGGCCCGATAGGCGGCCACGATGAGCGCCACTTCTGTCGGATCCCCGACCACTCGATAAGACCCGTCATCGGCGACTTCAAAATCAGCGTCGTTGTCCAACACCGCCACCCACAGCGCGGTGGTGGAGGCTGGGTAATCGGACAAATCGACTTGCGAACCGTTGACACGGAAAATACCGATGGGAGTGCTGGCTCCATTTCCCGCATCCTCGGCACCTGCGTGTATCTCAAACACCATCCCATCCACCCACAGTCGAGTGGCCGTCATCCTATTCTGCGTGAGGGTGCCGGTCTTGTCGGAGCAGATCACGGTTGTGGACCCGAGCGTCTCAACAGAGGATAGCCTGCGCACCAACGCATTGCGCTGAATCATCTCGCGCATGCCGAGCGCCAGTGTGACTGTGACCACCGCAGGCAATCCCTCCGGCACCGCAGCTACTGCCAGACTGACCGCCACCAGGAAGATCTCGAGCGGCACGTATCCGCGCGCCCATCCCAGGAGAAAGACCCCCGCGCTGATCACCAGGGTGGCCCAGCCCAAAACCTTCCCGAGCTGATCTAATTTGCGCTGCAGCGGCGTGGCTTCGATTTCAACCGACTGGAGCATCTCTGCGATCTGTCCGATCTGAGTCTCCATGCCGGTCGCTACGACCAGTCCCCGGCCCCGGCCGTAGGACACCAGGGTTCCACTGTAGGCCATGTTGTGCTGCTCACCAAGGTACGTTCCTGGTTCCAGCACCAGTCCGGCGTCCTTGTCCACTGGGACCGACTCGCCGGTGAGCGCGGCTTCCTCGATCCTCAGGTTCGCGGATTCGAAGAGCCGCATATCCGCCGGGACATAGTTGCCTGCTTCCAAGAGCACCAGATCTCCCGCCACAAGCTCGCGCGCCGGAACCGTCTGGCGATGCCCGCTTCGCACGACTGGCGCCTCCGGAGCGGCCAGGTCCTGCAGGGCGGCCATGGCTTCCTCCGCACGGCGCTCCTGGACCACGCCGAGCGCGGCATTCAGCAGCACGATGGCCATAATGGCCACCGCCTCAACGAACTCACCCACGATGGCGGAGACCACCGCGGCCAGGATCAGAATGATGACCAGGAAACTGCTGAATTGCTCGAGCAGCTTTTTCCAGGTGGGCGGCTTTGGCGCCGCGGTCAGCTCGTTGGGCCCGTCGCGGATCAGACGGCTTGCGGCGAGCTCGTCGTCCAGCCCACTCTCAATCGAGGCCTGGAGTGCCTCCGCCACCTCACGCGATGAGCGCGCGTACCACGCTCGCTCATCGCTTGTATTTTGCTCTTCGGGGGCTATGTGAGTGCCTTCATCGCAATCGGCGCGCATTATACCGTGCGGGTCTCCAGTCCATCCGCAATGCATTCCACACCGGCTGCGAAGACCAACCCCCTTGGGAATCTCTGTAGGAACTAAAGAGCCGCCTCGGCGGGCGGCTCTTGCGTGTTTCTCAGCTTAGATCTAGAGGCTGATGGGGTTGTCTCAGCTGCTTTTGAGACAGCCTCATCAGTCTATGGACTGAGCATCAATCTACAGGTTGAGCATCAGATCGAGATAGTCCAACATGTGGCGCGTGATCAGGAAGCGTTCGCGTACCCGCTCCCGGGCATTGGCCCCGATCTCGGCTGCCAAAGCTTCATCAT
>JBGMQN010000024.1:8236-30696 GCA_048054495.1 Anaerolineales bacterium | reverse complement strand
CTTTTGTAGGGGTCGATGGAATAGTCTCGGCAGCTATTCGACTCACAGACTTGGTATTTGCTGAGCACTTTGCTGTTGGGATACTCGGTGCGCCATACCTGCCATTCAGTATGTGTACTTGGAAAGTATGCCAGTGACTTGCCGGCCAGTGGACCGTCCACGGCCGCCGCGTATAGCTGACTCCATAGTGATCCGCTTGACTTGTCATACATAACCAAAGTGTTGTGAAGCAGCTTTCCGGAGACACCGAGGGTCAGAGGTTCGTCGATCCCTTCGATCCTTCGGCTGAAAACCAGAGCGGTATAGCAGAGTGGGCACCAAGTGACGGCCACGGGTTCGCCGCCAATTACATCGTTCACGATCTCATGGGCGCTCAGAATTGGAATGGGATAAGCTCGAGCATCGCCGTTGATGACCACTCCTATTGTGCGTTCATCGGCTGCCACCTCACGGTTGGCCTTCTCGACAGATATAAATCTAGGCTCAAGAATGGCCGGGATCGAGTCTCGCGGCAAGACTGCAACGATATCCGAGGTGTCGACGGCAGGAGGCGGAGGGAATTGAAGGGGTTGGTTCGGAGCTGGGGTTCTGGAAGGCAGGCTGATGTAGACAAATGCAGAGAAAGCAAACAAAGCCAGGAGCACCATTGTCCACCACCAGTGGATCTTCCAGGAAGAGCGCATCTGGCAGTCAAGCCTGGATCATGGCTGAGAAGTGCTGGTTCTGCGGGTCAACATTTCTCTCAGGGGCAAGCGGCTGCCGATTCCACCCTAGCCGTCCGGTGACAAGGATAGCCACTGGGACATTGAGGAACCTCCATTGGGGGACCTCGAGCTGGGCCACTTCGCCGCCTGTCACTACGCAGAAGACGGCGTCTAACGCACAGCGCGCCGGCCATTCCGATTCTGGAGGCCCAGATCAATCGAGGATCCCAGGGGGCGTTCAAGAAAGAGAGCGGGATCCACGTCGACATCATCAAGGACATGTCGCAGGAGGCGGAGATTCTATTCGATGGGGAAGTACTCTACCGAGACGGGGATTTCCTGGTATAGATCGATCGAGCATCCTCGAATCACTGGGAGATGTGGGCTGATTGCCTCGAGGGGCCAATTTGCTAGAATCCTGCCATGAGCGCTCCCCGCATCATTATTGTTGACAACGATCATCAGGTCAGCAATACCTTACGCTCCAACCTTCATTTGTCCGGTCTAAGTTTCACGATCGTCGAAGCACCTTCCGGCGAAGAGGCCCTTTTAGAGCTTTCTAGAGGCGGTGTGGATTTAATGATCACCGACCTGACCTTGCCAGGGATTTCGGGCCTTGAATTGCTCGAGAAGGCCAAGCGCGAAAGCCCGGATGCACGGGCCATTATCGTGACCGGGAGTCCCTCGGTGGAGGCCCGGGATCGTGCAGAAGAGCTGGGTGTCATTGCGTTTCTGACCAAGCCCATTCGAACCAGCCACTTCTTGGAGGCCGTGAACCACGCACTGGATATTAAGGGGAAAGATGGCGCAGATGCGGCTGAGGAGGAACGAGAGTTCATCGCCCAGTGGCTGATGGCGATGCAGAGCGAGCTGGGAGCGGAAGCCACCTTCCTGGTTGACGCTGGCGGCGAAATCGTTGTGGAGGCCGGTGAGATCGATGCGGTGGATCTCACGATGGCGCTCCCTTCGCTGATGTCCGCCTTTGAGGCCGGAGTGGAGATCAGCGGCGTGCTCCAGAAGGCAGTACCAGCGAATTTTATGTACTTCGACGGCGAAAGTTACGATTTCTATCAGGCAAGCGTCGGTGCGGACCACGCGCTGGTAATCGTCTTTGAGTCGAAGAAGGGAGCCAAGCAGATTGGGGCGGTGCTGCAATATAGTCGTCAGGCGGCCACAGATCTGGTGAGTGGCCTATATAGCGTCAGGGAGGCTAAAGTGACAACTTCAACTTCCCGCTCGGGTGATAAGAAAGAATCTGAGCGGAATGGGGATATCCCCACTAGGGAAGTGAAGGAGTCGGATCTCGAGACTGCTGCCAGTTCGGTGAGCAAGAAGGGGGCCGAGGATTTTTGGGATGAGGCCAACGAGAAATCGGACGGAACGGGTCCGATCGACCAAAGCATGCTCACCTTCGATGAGGCGCAGGAACGGGGTCTGCTCCGTGAAGAATCCGAAGACTAATCATCCACCTGGCCAAAACCCAGCCTGGTGGCCGAGCACGTCGGACAAGCCCCGCAGCTTCGCGGTAGCCTATCAGCTCCAATGCCGAGCCGTCATTGCGAGCGAAGCGAAGCAATCTCCTCGTGAGTGTTGGAGATTGCGTCGTCGCTGCGCTCCTCGCAATGACATCCGCGTATTGCTCTCAGACCTCGCGCTGGCCTATCATAGCGACCTGCCTTTCGTTTACAATGGCCCGTATTGCGGGGTCGTCTAATGGCAGGACTCTGGCCTTTGAAGCCAGCTATCTAGGTTCAAATCCTAGCCCCGCAGCTATAAGGACTAATTCGTCTATGCGAATATCACGACCGTTCTCAAGCACGACTTTGGATCCGTTGATCCAGGTTCGAATCCTGGCGCCCCAGCCTGGCGAAACCTCCGATTTGAACTCACACTAGCCCGCAGACCCAGAGTGTCCGAAGACCCTCCGCAGATCTCACAATCAACCCCCGTCCAATTGAGACATCGTAATCATGCGAAGTGAGTCAATCATCCTCGCCGCCGGCCTTGGCACGCGCATGAAGTCTGCTGTGCCGAAGCTGTTGCTAGCGCTTGCCGGTCGGCCCATGATCCGATGGTCAACAACTGCGTGCCGGGAGGCAACTGGAAGTGAGCCGTATCTGATCGTACCTTCGGAGGGAGCGGCCATAGGTGAGGCAGCTGGAGCTTCATCAAGATTAATCGAGCAGGCGGACCCGCTCGGTACCGGCCATGCCGTGCAGCAGGCGGCAGAGAGCTTGATTGGCCAATCCGAACTGGTTCTGGTCGTCAATGCGGATATGCCATTGCTTAGCGCCGACACTCTGCGCTCGCTCGTAGAGGCGCAGTCGAAGAGCGCCGGTGTCGTTACGCTGCTGACTACAATCAGTGAGCAGTCCCGTGGCTTCGGTCGGGTCATTCGGGATGATGCAGGATCTATCGTTGCCATTGTGGAGCAGGCGCAGGCCAACTCGGATCAACTTGCGCTGACCGAGCTTAACGTCGGAGCATACTGTTTTGCCTCCGATTGGCTTTGGAGAGAGCTGGCCAATGTGACTATCTCGCCCAAGGGAGAGTACTACCTGACAGATGTGGTGGGGCTGGCCGCCAAAGGAGGCGAGCGGATCGGTGCGATTCGAGTAAGCGACCCAGACGAGACGATCGGAGTCAACACCATGGAACACCTGGCCCAGGCGGATGCAGCTGCGAGAAGAAGGATCAACAGAAAGTGGATGGCAGCCGGGGTCAGGATGATCGACCCGGATACAACTTACATTGACGCAGAGGTTACTATCGGTCCGGGTACTGTGTTGCTTCCTAATACGCACCTCGGGGGCCAGACGGTCGTCGGTGACGACTGCCAAATCGGCCCGAATTCTATTCTCCGGAATGCTGAAATCGCAGATGGCTGCGTAATCGAAGCCTCCGTAGTGGATGAGGCGGTGCTAGAGGCCGGGGTGGATGTGGGTCCATTCGCTAGATTGCGGCCTGGTGCCAGGCTGGGGCCAGGGGTGCACGTTGGCAATTTCGGTGAGATCAAGGACAGTACACTCGGCGCCGGCGTAAAGGTTGGCCATTTCTCGTATCTTGGAGACGCTACGATCGGCGAAAACGTCAATATCGGTGCCGGCACCATCACCTGCAATTACGATGGCAAGAAAAAGAACGCCACGACGATTGGCGAAGGCGCCTTCATTGGAAGTGATACGATGCTGGTTGCGCCCGTCACGATTGGCGTTGGCGCCCGCACCGGAGCGGGCGCGGTGGTCACAAAGGATGTGCCGGACCGCATGCTAGCCGCGGGCGTACCGGCGCGCGTAATTCGCAAATTAGACCCAGATGATTGAGCCCGTAGTCGGCCTAACGCTGTTACTGCTCTTATTGATTGCCGAGGCGGTGCTTGCTGCCGCGCGCAGCGCGCTGGTCAACAGTCGGCCGGCTAATCTCCAGCGCCTGGTGGAGGAAGGGGCTGCCGGGAGCGCGGTAGCCGGTCGTATCGTGGCAGATTCCTCGAGCCTGATCCTCTCGCTGAGAATGGCTCTGGCCATTATTAGACTGCTAACGATCGGCGTCGCGACCGCGATCTATCTGGGCGTGACAAGCGGATTGTTAGGTTTCATTTTGACACTCGCCGCTACCGGGCTCGTGATGAGCGTCGTGGAATTTCTGGCTGAGAGTCTCGCTATGCGGGAGCCCGAGGCCTGGGCACTGGATCTCGGCCCGGTGGTTGCCGTTCTGGAAGTGGTGCTCTCACCCCCGGTCCGTCTCATGCTGAAAATGAGGGGGGAAGTATCCGCAGATCACAATGGGCCCCTGCATCCGTTGGTAACGGAAGCGGAGATCATGACTCTCGTGGATGCAGGAGAAGAAGGCGGTTTCATAGAGCAAGACGAGAAAGATATGATCTATTCCATCTTTCGGCTGGACGATACGCTGGCGCGGGAAGTGATGATTCCACGGATCGACATACAGGCACTGGAAGAATCCACGCCCATCCCCGAAGCCACCGATATGCTGTTGAAGACTGGCTATTCCCGGGCTCCGGTTTTCCGAGAAAGCATCGATAACGTGATCGGCTTGATTTATGTGAAAGATCTACTGGACGCCTGGCGCGTAGGGAATTATGAACGCCCCATCGGGGAACTCATGCGTGAAGCCTTCTTCGTACCGGAGGCCAAGAAAGTCGATGACCTGTTGGAGGAAATGCAGGACAGCCGCTTCCACCTGGCGATCGTGGTAGATGAATATGGTGGCACGGCCGGCCTGGTGACCATCGAGGATATCGTCGAGGAGATCGTAGGTGAGATCCGGGACGAGTATGACTTCGCCGAAGAGGCAAGCTACCAGCAAGTGGAGGACGGTGAATACATCTTCAGTGGTGGCATCGATCTGGATGATGTCAATCAAATCGCCGATGCAGATCTGCCCAAGGATGCGGGTGAGACTCTGGGAGGCTTCATCTACAGCGAGCTCGGACGCGTGCCCTCACCCGGCGACAAGCTCGAATCGGGTGGCCTAGAGCTCGTTGTGGATCAAGTTGTTCGGCGGCGGATCCACCGCGTCCGCGCGAGGCGGATCGCTCCTTCGTCCGACGCGCCCGATGGGCGCGATAAGAACGGAGCGACAAATGGCTCCTGACCAGGCTTCAGTGCAAGATCTAATTAAACGCGCGCGCGAGGCTCGCCGTCGGGCCTACGCCCCATATTCCGAGTATGCAGTGGGCGCCGCATTGCTCGCACGCTCGGGCCAGGTCTTTGAAGGGGCCAATGTCGAGAATGCGGCGTATCCAACGAGCATGTGCGCCGAACGGATTGCCGCTTTCACCGCGGTTACCCACGGGGAGCGTGCTTTCGAGGCGATAGCCATCGTGACTCAAAACGGAGGCGCACCGTGCGGTTCCTGCCGCCAGGTACTCTCAGAGTTTGGCGGCGAACTGCTCGTAATCGTGGCCGATGTCGACGGCAAGATCCATCTGGAAACCAAGCTCAAGGATCTCATTCCCCACGCCTTCGGACCCCAGGATTTGGTGCAGCCCTAGGCCTTTCCTTTTCGCCCAGAGGCCCCAAAAAGCCGCGCTGGTATAATGCCGCGCGTGTCCCAACGCAGCCGACTCTATAGGACAGAATCGATCGTCCTTCGCCGTCAAGACCTGGGGGAGACCGATCGGATAATCATCGTTTTAACGCCGGCCTACGGCAAACTGCGGGCGGTGGCGAAGGGCGTCCGCCGGCCAGGCTCCAAGAAGGCCGGGCACCTGGAGCCGTTTACACGAAGCAATCTGCTGGTTGCTAAGGGACGCAATCTCGACATCGTTACGCAGGCAGAAACGATCGACGCCTATCCCGAGCTGAGGCAAGATCTCGATCGCCTCGGCCAAGCGGCCTATGTGATCGAGTTGGTGGATCACTTCGCTGTTCAAGAAGCCGAATCGCAAGCTCTCTACCATCTCACCACCAGCACGCTTGAGCGGCTCGACCGCGAAACAGAGACGGCCGCTCCGCTGCGGTATTTCCAGATCCGGCTCCTGGATCTTTCCGGCTACCGACCTGAATTGCACCGTTGTGTCAATTGCTCGGACGAAGCTCAACCGCAGGATCAGTTCTTCTCCGCCAACGAGGGCGGCTTGCTCTGCCCGAACTGCGGCCCCAGGAATCCGTACGCTCAGTCGCTATCTCTAGGCGCGCTCAAGGTACTCCGTCACTACCAACGCCATGGGTATGCAGAGGCTTCCCGCCCGCAAGTCAGCAGATCCGTGGCCCTTGAATTAGAGGCCCTTATGGAGAGTTACCTCAACCATTTGGTTGAGCGCGATCTTCATGCCCCGGCCTTCGTACGGCAGGTCAGGGAGCTGCGGGAGGCGGGCTATGAGTCCCTCGGCACCAAGTCGGGTTGATTGCTCTTACGCTTCAGGCCACATAGCGCGGATGTCCGAAGCCGAGAGGGAAAAATTCGCGGATCCCATCATGAGCAATGCTCCTCCATTACCAACAGCAAATCGGATTGTTGGCGAAAGTTCTAACAAACATCTTGGAGATTGCGTCGCTGCGCTCGCAATGACATCTACGCCGGAACGTCATTGCGAGGCGCTCGGCGCCGAAACAATCTCCTTCATTGCCGACAGCAAACCGGGGCATTGGCGAAAGTCCTTGCAGACATCTTGGAGATTGCGTCGCTGCGCTCGCAATGACATCTACGCCGGAACGTCATTGCGAGGCGCACGGCGCCGAAACAATCTCCTCCACTGTCGGGATAATTGATGCTCGTGATCAAGCAATGCTGACCTTCCAAGAAGCGGTCTTCGCCCTCGAGAGGTTTTGGGCCAATGAGGGCTGCCTTATTTGGCAGCCTTACTATTCTCAGATCGGCGCCGGCACGATGAATCCCGCAACGTTCCTGCGCGTGCTGGGTCCGGAGCCGTGGCGAGTGGCGTACGTTGAACCCTCCGTCCGGCCAGACGATGCCCGCTACGGAGAAAACCCAAATCGTATGGGTCTCTTCTATCAGTACCAGGTGATCCTCAAGCCGGAACCTGGCGACCCGCAGGAACTCTACCTGCGTTCGCTGAAGGCGCTCGGAATCGATCCCCTAAAACACGACATACGGTTTGTGGAAGACAACTGGGAGCAGCCAGCTCTTGGCGCCTGGGGCCTTGGTTGGGAAGTCTGGCTGGATGGTCTCGAAATCACACAATTCACATACTTCCAGCAGGCCGGCGGCCAGAATCTGGATCCGGTCTCTGTCGAGTTGACCTATGGCCTGGAGAGAATCCTCATGGCCATTCAAGGAGTCGCGCACTTTGGGGATATTCAGTGGGATGACCGTAGGACCTACGGGGACCTCAACCTGGCCGCCGAGCAGCAGCACAGCCGATACTACTTCGAGGTTGCCGATGTCGAGCAGCTCCGCAATATGTTCGATGGCTACGAGACGGAGGCCGAGCGTGCCCTGCAGGCTGGCCTCACCCTGCCAGCCTATGACCAACTGCTGAAATGCTCGCACGCCTTCAATGTGTTGGATACCCGCGGATCTGTGGGCGTGACCGAGAGGGCCGCCTACTTCGGCAGGATGCGGAGAATAGCTCGTGCAGTCGCCGAATTGTATCTGCAGGAACGTGAGCAAGCGGGCTATCCCTGGCTGGAACCGGATGCACCGGCGGAGCCTGTCGAAGAACCTGAGGAGCCGCCCGGCCCTAATCGGCGCTCAGCCTTCATTCTGGAGATAGGCACCGAGGAACTTCCGGCCTCCGATCTCTCGAGTGCGCTAGAACAGCTCGAGGCTTCGATCGAGTCCATGCTTACAGACACCCGTCTGAAGCACGGCCCGACACGGGTCATGGGCACCCCCCGCCGCCTGATCGCTCTGGTGGAGGACCTGGCGCCAAGGCAATCTAGCAGGGACCGCATCCTGAAGGGGCCGCCGTGGGCGAAGGCTTACGATGCCGACGGCAATCCGACCCCTGCTGCTTCCGGTTTTGCGAGCAGTTCGGGGGTTGAGGTTGAGGAGCTTAGGGAACAAGAAATGGATGGCGGCTCCTACGCGGTGGCCGCGGTGCGCGAGGAAGGTGGGCCGGCACGGCAAGCGCTCGCGGATGCGCTACCTGGGGTGATCGCCGGCCTGCGCTTTGACAAGGCCATGCGCTGGGACAGTGCAGGTACAGCATTTTCCCGTCCTATTCGCTGGTTGCTCGCCGTTCACGGCGAGAGTGTCGTTCCCTTTGAGTATGGCAGTCTGCGGAGCGGCAGAACGGGTCGCGGCCTGCGTGGCTCCGACCCCATGGAATTCGACATCCAGGATGTGGAGGCATATTTCGAAGCACTGGAAGCGGAAGAGATCATTGCGGACCCCGTGCTCAGGCGATCCGAAATTCAAAAGCAGATCGAGCATCTCTCGACCGAGGTCTCCGGGTCCGTGGCATCCGATGTAGAGCTGCTTCAAGAGGTCACGAACTTGGTAGAGGCGCCGCAAGCGCTGCGGGGCAAGTATGAAGAGGCTTTCCTGGATCTTCCCCGCGAGGTTCTGATCGCGGTGATGAAGGTGCATCAGCGCTACTTCCCGCTCGAGTCGGATGGCAGGCTGTTGCCATATTTCATTGCGGTGTCGAACGGCCGCCAAGCCTCGACTGAGATCGTAGTCAGCGGGAACGAAGATGTCATCCGCGCGCGCTTTGCCGACGCCAAATACTTCGTGGCTCGTGACCTGGAGCAACCGCTAGAGAGCTATGTAGACATGCTCCGAACACTTACATTTCAAACCGACCTCGGCTCTATGCTGGATAAAACTCATCGGCTAGAAGCGCTGACTGCGACCGTGGCTGAACATCTCGACCTCTCCGACAAGGATGGACAATCCGCGGTTCGAGCGGCTCAGCTGTGCAAAGCGGACCTTGCTACCTTGATGGTGGTCGACATGACCTCACTGCAAGGGTGCATGGGAAGGTTCTACGCCAAGCAATCCGGTGAGACGGAAGGGGTGGCGCAAGCGATCTTCGAACATTATCTCCCGCGCTTCGCGGGCGACGAACTGCCCGCCTCAGAAGCTGGAACCGTGTTGGCGTTGACGGATCGGTTGGACTCTCTCATCGGTCTCTTTTCAGTCGGTGTCCAGCCCACCGGGACCCGTGATCCATTTGGACTTCGACGAGGCGCCGTAGGCCTGGTGCAGATCCTGGTTGAAAGAAATCTCAGCCTCGACCTATCTGCGGCCCTCGGTTGGGCATGGAATGGGTACGATCGGAGTGGTGAGGCCGAAGCGCTGGACAAATGCCTTGCGTTCATCATCCGGCGCCAGCAGCAGCTCCTTCTCGATCAAGGGGTTCCGCACGATGTTGTAGCGGCGGTGCTTAAGGAACAAGGGCACGATCCACTTCGGGTTAAGCGGGCAGCGGATGAGCTTAGGCAGTGGATCGCTAGGGAAGACTGGGCTGTGATTCTGCAGGCCTACTCCCGATGTGCTCGAATTACGCGCGATCTTGAAGGTAACTATGAATTTGACGAGCAACGGGTCGAGCAGGCCTCAACGCGCGCGTTGTATGAGGCGTTGGCAAAAGCCGAGGGGGCGGACCGAGATCCCGGCTCAGTAAACGATTTGTTCGCGGCCTTCGAGCCTATGATCCCTGCCATCGACCGTTTCTTTGAAGACGTCATGGTCATGACTGAGGACGAGGCGTTACGAGAGAATCGCTTGGCGCTGCTTCAGCGGGTGGTGGAACTTGCTAACGGGGTCGCCGACCTCTCCGAGCTCGAAGGATTCTAGACGGCCTTTCGCATCGATCCTTACCACATACGGAACCTAGCCCCACTGCCGGTGTTGTCTAAATAATCCCCAAGCTTGTGGCTTCGCCATTTCTGCCGACCCCACTCCCTCGAAGCTGCACAGGTTGGCCATGCTTGGGACTGCCCAAGTGCATCCTGTAACGCATGACTGATTCAAGTGGTAGAAAGACTGGCATGAAGTGAGAACAAGTATGCGGGATAGCCGAGTGGGATTGGGTTACGTGCTCAGGGTCCGAATCGAATTGATAATCCGAGTTTGGGTTAGCTTGGACGGCGAGTTCGGTGAGATGGACTGACTGATGACTTCATCTACGCGGCATTCGACTCCTTCCATGTTCTCCGTCTTCCGAAATCGCGACTTCTCCTTCCTATGGTCAGGCCAACTCGTATCTACCATAGGCAACTCGCTCACCTCGGTCGCGGCATCCATCGTGATCTTCCGCCAAACGGGATCAGCGCTCAGCGTCGGCCTGATGTTAGCAGCCACCGCGCTACCGACCCTATTTGTCGGTCCGATCGCAGGGGTGGTTGTGGACCGTGGAAATCGGAAGCGAATCATGATCGCCGCCGACGTCAGCAGGGCTTTTCTGGTTGTTCTCATCCCGATCTTGATCCCCTACAACATCGCCTGGCTCTACGTGATCGTGATGCTGACCAGCGCGGTCGGCCAGTTCTATGAGCCAGCCCAAGCCAGCGTGCTTCCGGAAATTGTGTCCGACGAAGAACTGGCTGCAGCCAATTCGTTCAGGGCCATCAGTTCATTCGGGGCGACCGCGCTCGGATTTGCTGCGGCCGGTCTGATCGCTGCCCAGTATTCCGTCGCATTGGCGTTCTATTTGGACGGAGTGACCTTTCTAATCTCCGCTCTCTGCATCGGATTTGTTCGCATACGCGCCTTGGTGGCAGAAGGCCGCACTACAGCAGCGATGGTGGTGACAAATCTTCGGGAGGGATTATCGTTTTTGTACAGGAATCCTCACCTCCGCTCTCTCATGTTGGTGTTTATTCCGGTCCTTTTCGCCTTTGGCCTCTGGAATTCGCTGCTCCTTCCTTTCTCGGAGCGAGCCCTTAACGCCTCGGAATTCGAATTCGGCCTCCAGGAAGCTGCAACCTCGATCGGATTTGTTATCGCCAGCTTCCTGATGGCGCGTTACTCGTATCGTCTACGAGAGGGACAGTGGATTGTGATCGGGCTTATCGGGATGGGAATCATGAGCGCGCTGTACTCACGTGTGGCGCTTATCCCCGTCGCCATTGCTTTGGTCATGATCATGGGCTTCATGAACGCTCCCACCGCCATCTCACGTAATCTGATCATCCAGCGAAATACGACCCGTGAAGTACGCGGGCGAGTCAACAGTGCCTTCTTTGTGGCTCGTGACGTCGTCTTTATCGGTGGGATGGTGTCGGCGGGCCTGGCTGACGTGATCGATATCCGCTTACTGGTGCTGGCGGCTGCGCTCATCATGATCGGGTCGGGTGTGCTCGCATGGTTTCTGCCGGGGTTTGGCAAACCGTCAGCCGAATGGCGTCAAGCGATGAATACGCTCCGAACAGCGCCAGACGAACCGGGCGTTCGAGATGAGCGACCCGCCGCTGCACCCGATCTGGTGCGGCTGATTTCTGTCCTGCCGGTTATTTCCGTTTTGAGCTCGGAGGAGAGAGAGCGATTTGTCGAACAAGCGATTGTGTTCGATGCCTCGCCGGGCACCAAGATTCTGCGCGAAGGGGAGCGCGGGGACGACGCGTATTTCGTGCTTGCCGGCACCGCAGTAGCTGGGATTAAGCTTGAGGCCGGAGAGTACCGCTCACTGTCGGCCATGGGGCCTGGCGACTTTTTTGGGGAGATCGCCGCGCTAACAGGCAGCCTGAGAACAGCCAACGTCGTAGCCGAGGAGGAAACGCAGCTGATGCAGGTGCCGGCCGACGAGCTGCGGGCGGTCATGTTGCATCCGCGACTGAAGTATCTCTTCTATTCGAAGATGATTGACAGACTGAGCAAGACGTATGACTCGGATCTCCCAAGGCTGGTTGGGTGGAATCAGGCCGGTCTGCTTGAGATTCGTACTCCCAAGCCCGAGGGCGCCCAAACTTCGTAGTAGGATCATAGTAGTGGTGGCAATGGAGAGGGCATGGCAGGCAGCTCCGTATTCCTGATATGCCAAGAATGCGCCGATAAGAACCCCCTTGACGCGCGCTTTTGCCAGAATTGCGGGTCGCAGCTACCGCGCGTCTGCCCCGAATGCGCCACTGAAAATGCCGGCGCCGCACGGTTCTGCAAGAACTGCGGGACGAGCCTGACCGGCGGCGGCTCCCCTAGCAAAGACAACCGACTAACATCCCTGCAACAATCTGCGCCGCAAGGGATTCAGGAGAAGATGCGTGCCGCCGGCGAGCTGGTTGAGGGGGAGCGCAAACCGGTCACCATCCTCTTTGCCGACATCGTCGGCTCCACTTCGATCGCCGAAAAACTGGACCCCGAAGAGTGGAGGGAGATCGTTGCTGGCGCCCACCAGCGAGTCAGCGAGGCGATCTACCGATATGAAGGCACCGTCGCGCAGCTTCTCGGCGACGGGCTGCTGGCATTCTTCGGCGCGCCGATCACCCACGAAGATGATCCCATCCGGGCGGTGCGCGCTGGCCTTGATTTGCTGGACAGCATCCGAGCCTACAGCAGCGACTTAGCAGGCTATGTGGATGATTTCCAGATGCGGGTGGGTATCAATACCGGCACGGTTGTGATCGGGAATATCGGCACCGACTTGCACAAGGAGTACCTGGCGCTGGGAGATGCGGTAAATGTTGCCAGCCGAGTCGAATCGGCTGCCCGGCCGGGCACCGTGTTCATGTCAGAAGACAGTGCCCGCCTCACTGGCGGCCAATTCGAACTCAAATCTAATGGCAGGGTGGCCCTAAGGGGGAAGACAGATCCGGTCGAAGTCTTTGAAGTCACCGGAATCCGGGACGTGTCCGAGGATCACATACTGGCAAGCGGGCCACGATCTCCATACGTCGGAAGAGAAGCAGCTCTCCATCGGCTTCAAGCCGCTGTAGTGTCACTTTGTCAAGGGCATGGCCAGATTGTGATGGTGCTGGGCGAAGCCGGCATTGGCAAAACCAGACTATTTGAAGAGGTTCAAGACCGTGCCTCGAGAGACTTCGATCTCTCACAAGAAGCGCTCAACGGCAAGTCGCTGCTTGTCGATCCATCGGCGGTCCGTTGGATTGAGGGTCGTTCCCTGTCCTATGGTTCGTCTCTGACGTTCTGGACCATCGGGCAGTTGGTCCTATCGGACCTTGGTTTGAAAGAAGGCATCCCTGAGGGGAGGATTGAGGTCGCGCTCAATGGGCGGGTCAATGTCCTGTTTTCCGAGGAGGCCGAGGATGTGCTCCCCTTCCTTATCCACCTGCTCGGTCTGAGACAAGACGAGAAGAGCGGGCATGCGCTTGGCCCATACAGCGGAGAAGGGTTGCGGCGTAAGATATTTGCCGCAGTTTCCGCCTACTTCACTCGCGTAGCAGAAGAGCAACCGACAGTACTCGTCCTAGAGGACGTGCATTGGGCGGATCCGTCCAGCATTCAATCCCTTGAAAACCTGATGGGCGTGGTGGACAGGGTGCCGTTGATGATCCTCGGCCTGTCACGGATCGAGCGGAAACATGGCTCTTGGCAGCTCAAGCTCAAAGCCGAAACCGACTTCGCGCATCGCTACCAGGAAATCAACCTAACCCGGCTCTCCGAAGACGAGGCGACAGAATTTGTGGATCAGTTGACGGGGGTCGTTGAGCTGCCCCAGGAACTACGGGAGCTGGCCCTCGACCGGTCGGAAGGCAATCCGCTCTATTTAGAGGAAGTCGTTCGCCACCTCGTAGATCACGGAATGATCGTTCGCGAGGGCGATGCCTCCGGAGAGATCGGCGTACCTGACACGCTGCAAGGGATCCTGCTCGCCCGGATCGACCGCCTTGAAGAGGACTCGCGTCGAACCCTGCAGCTGGCTTCGGTAATCGGGAGGAGCTTTCTCTATCGGGTGCTCGCGGCAATATCGGAGGCCGAATCTGCGTTGGACGAACACCTGTCCCAGCTGCAGCGAGCAGACTTAGTGCGCCAACTCGCAAGAATTCCAGAGCTGGAGTACATCTTCAAGCATACACTGACCCAGGAGGCGGCCTACAATTCGCTGCTGCTGGAGCGAAGAAAAGAGTTTCACCGGCGCGTGGGTGAGGCAATCGAGAAAATCTACAAAGAACAAGTAGATGAGTTTACCGGACACCTGGCCCATCACTGGGAGCTGGCTGGAGATTCTGCGAATGCAATCAAGTATCTCATCCGAGCTGGAGAACGAGCTCGTGGACTGCACGCTCATCAGGAGGCGCTAGGTTATTTCGATCGCGCTATTGAGCTCTCAGTCGAGGGCGATGACACGCACTATCCGATTCTTTTGATGCGTGCACAGGTGCTACTCGATTTGTTTCGAGGCAAGGAGGCGGCTGAAGACCTAGAGAAAATCATCGACCACTCAATGGAGGTAGATGACCCTAAGTTGGAATTAGAAGCGCGGCTCGGTCTGGGAAGGGCCCACTACATCATCGCTTTGGACGAGCCGAAATCCGAATCTCAGATGAAGTCGCGAGAGTATTACGAGGCTGCCTACGTACTCGCCAAAGAGATTCCGGACAAGAGCGGGATGATCAAGGCACTCGTCCCCACAGTCTGGTTCCAAGACTTCTGGCCGGAATATCGCGACCAGGCCGTGGCCAATGCACGCGAGGCCACGGAGCTAAGCCTTGCATTGGGCGATGAGGACCTGATTCTTGACAGTAGGCTGGCGGTGTTCTACGCATCAGCTCCGATTGATCGCGAATCTATCGGACAAGAGCTGCGACAGCAGTTGGAAGCGCGTCAGGATCTTACACGGCTTAACTACCTACTCTTCGGACTGATGTGGAGCAACCTCAGATACGGGAATTTTGAGCGGGTCGTCCAATGCTGCGATCAGGGGATCGAGGTGGCGAGTCAGATGGGGGTACCGCCCGTCCAGTATCCAACGCTACGGGCTCTGGCTCAGATTCGACTCGGAAGATTTGACGACGCCCGGCGCTCACTCGAGGATGAGGTTGCTGATGAAGAGCACCGCCTGGGCCAAGCATTCAAGACCTTTGGGTACGGCGATTATTATCACGAGCTTCTGGACTACGAGCAAGCCGCCAAGGCCTATCAGGATTCAATAGATGAAGCGCAACTCATCAGCCGCTCCTGGCTGCAAGATCGTGCTCGCTCGGCGCTGGTTCGTACCCTGGTGGACGGTGCCTCTGAACCAGGTAATGACATTCGTACGATCCTCAACGAGCTGCACGGCGACAGATTTCCAGTTCCAGCGCTTGCGCGCGCGTGGGCCGCCTCAAGTGAGGGAAAGCTGGCGGAGGCGATCGAACACGCGGACCAGGCGATTGAACTATCGGAAGAATATGGTAGCCGCCCAGATGTAGCCACGGCGCTGCTTATCAAAGCCCGTGCATATCTGGACATGCGCAAGCCAGAGCTTGCGGATGTGGCCGCAAAAGAAGGCATCGAGCTGGCGGAGGAATTGAGTTACAAGCCGCTTCTTTGGCGGCTATACGACGCGAATGCAGATGCACTTGCCGGCCTGGATAATGCAGAAAGCTCGAGGGCGCTGCTTATGAAGGCCGCGAATGTACTCAAGGAACTGATCGCGAACATCTCGGACCGCGAGCAAAGAGAGCGGTTCGAGAGCGCCCAATCCGTTGCTGAGGTTCTCAAGCGAACAGAAAGAGAACCCAACTAGCCCATGAAGCTAGTCGCGGGAAGGCCGGATGACGCCGGGATCTCCGATTCGGCCGCGGAGCTTATCCTGAAACGTGCAGAAGAGTGGGTTGCAGATGGAATCCACCCCTCCCTTGTTTTGCTTGCCGCTCGCAGAGGGGTGGTTTTTTTTCACGAGGCGTTCGGCGTGCTCACGCCACAGAAGGGTTCTCAAAGGCTACCAAAAGATGCCATCTTTCCGCTCGCCTCGATCACCAAGACGCTAACCGCCACCGCGGCGATGCTGCTTGTCGAGGACGGCAGGTTAGGCCTGAACCGACGCGTACAGGAATACATCCCCGAGTGGGTGGGTAATAACAAGGATCAAGTGAGGGTCCATCACTTGCTGACCCATACCGCTGGCCTTCCCGACGATGACCGCGTGTTTTCGACCATATTGGAGCGTGACGAAGGAGGGGTGGAGACCCCTCCCGCAGGAGATACAGCTGACCCCGCGATCCACCGACGGCTCCACCTTGGACTGGACATACCGCTTGAACTGGAACCGGGATCTGAAATGCAGTACAGCAGCTACGGAATATACCTTTTGGCCGAGATCATCAGGCGAATTACAGGTCAGTCGCTGGAGGGATTTGCTTCGGAGAGAATGTTCGATCCGCTTCGTATGAGTGATACACACTATACAGTTCCAAAAGGTAAGTGGGGCCGGATCCCGGTACGTCCTGCAGAGGCACTCGCATTAGAAGGGTTCAATGTTATTGAGGACTACGTTGAGCCCTCGCCATCTGGCGGAGCCTACTCTACTGCCATGGATATGGCGATATTTAGTCAAATGCTTCTCAACGGTGGAACCTACGATGGCGTCAGAATACTCAGCCCGGTAACAATTCGAGCTATGACGCGTAATCAGCTACCCGGCATCTCTGCACGTATGCTCGGTGAGACTTTTCCCGAAGCTGGGTGGGGGCTGGGTTGGAGCGTCAATGCAGCATACAAGGGAAAGGGGTATGGAGAGGCAATGGTATCGTCGTCGACCTTCCTGCACGGAGGCTTTGGGGGCGTGCTGCTGTGGATCGATCCGGACCTCGAAATCGTTGGGGTCTACTTCTCAATTCAGATGGGTCCACCGGACGGTGATGAACACCTAGTGAACGCTGATCTCTTTATGAATATGGTTGCGGCTGCCGTCGAGGACCCGCCTAGGTGACCAACGGATTGACGAATGGAAGGATCTAGCGGCTTGAAACTCGATACGCAGGCGACAGAATGAAACTGCGGGCCGGCACTCCAGACGATGTAGGCGTCTCACCCGGACGAGTTGAGAGGCTCCGGATGTTGGCTCAGAGCTGGGTAGAGGAAGGAATCCACCCCTCGATAGGCGTCCTGGTCGCCCGGCGCGGGGTGGTAATTTTGCATGAGGCCTTCGGTCGATCCGGGCCAGAGAAAGACGCGCCGGCTCTCGAGAAGGACGCGATTTTTCCCTTAGTCTCAATCTCCAAACCGATCACTGCTGCAACCGCCATGGTTCTGGTTGAAGACGGGCTGCTGGGGCTGAATCGGCCTGTCAGAGAGTATCTTCCTGAATTCGAGGGTGAAGGAAAGGAACGCGTCATGATCAGGCATCTCATGACGCATACCTCCGGCATAGTCACGGACGACCTAATCGAGCATGCTCGAAAGCACGGTGCGAACGTTGGGAAATCCTATCCGGATTTCATGAGCTGGGTGGCCGACAATCCGGATGACTACCTGCGCCTCATTCTCAAGGGCCCCGTCTCGGCGCCTGTGGACCGAGAGATGGTCTATGGCAATGCTAACTACGATCTACTCGGGCAGGTGATCAGTCGGATTACTGGGTCCGACTTGGGGGAGGTGGCAGCTGAGCGGATCTTCGCGCCGCTTGGCATGGAGGACACGTTTTTTGTTGTCCCGGCATCCGCCAAGGATCGCATCGTTCGGCGACCTAGTACAGCTGCCTTCTATGATCTGACTAGGCGCCTCATGGATTCGTCGCCGGGAAGTATTGGCGCGTATTCAACAGTACTAGATATGGCCGTATTCGGAGAGATGTTCAGAAGTGGCGGTAGTTATGGTGATACTCGGGTGCTAAGCTGGGCCTCCGTGCGAGCGTTGACTACGAATCAGATCCCCGGACTCAGGGCGCATATCAATGACGAAATCCTACCCGAAGCTGGATGGGGCCTCGGATGGGGAGTGCATGGCAACAAGAAGGCGTGGGCTTGGGACGAACTGCTGCTCTCAGAGACTGCGTTTATGCACAGTGGGTCAGGAGGCGTCATTATGTGGGTCGATCCCACTCTCGAATCCTTGGCGATCTTCTTTTCTGTATACCTGGACTTGCTGGAGGACGGGCGCCCGAACTCCTCTGCAGACCTATTTATCAACGCGGCACTCGCAACCATCGAGGAGCTGTGATCCAACGAAATTGCCCTACTCGGCGGGGGCGACGCTCGAGCTCCTGAACGCGATTGGATGCTAATCACTACGAATCCCCATGAACTGCGCTAACTGCGGAACCGAGAATCCACAGCATGCCAAATTCTGCCTCCATTGCGGCAGCGAGTTGACTGTGGACAGCAGCGCTGGGTCAGATACCAGACTAGCCTCTCTTCAGCAATCCGCACCGGACGGCGTGCAGGAGAAAATGCGCGCCGCTAGCGGTTCGGCCAAGGGCGAACGGAAGCCGGTTACGATCTTGTTCGCTGACATCGTCGGTTCCACATCCATCGCGGAGAAGCTGGACCCCGAAGAATGGAGAGAGATCGTTGCTGGCGCGCACCAACGGGTGGGCGAGGCGATCTACCGCTACGAGGGCACGATAGCCCAGCTTCTTGGCGACGGTGTGCTCGCGTTTTTTGGAGCGCCTATCACCCACGAAGACGACCCGATCCGAGCCGTGCGCGCCGCGCTCGATATCCAGGAAAGTATGAAAACATACCGCCAGGAGCTCGAAGGCTTCGTGGATGACTTTCAAATGCGGATTGGGATCAACACGGGCACAGTCGTAATAGGGGACATAGGCACCGACCTGCACGTCGAATACTTGGCGATCGGCGACGCGGTTAATGTGGCCGCCCGGCTGGAGTCGGCTGCCGAACCCGGGACTGTGCTGATCTCAGAGACATCTGCGCGTCTGATCGGAGATGACTTCGAGCTGGTCGACCGGGGTGAATTCGCCGTCAAGGGGAAGTCCGATCCGCTTCAGGCGTATGAACTGGCTGGAACGACCGGGGTTCCTGAAATGCGCCGCGGCTTTGGCGGAGCGCAGGCGCCTTACGTGGGCCGAGAACAAGAGCTGGAGACCCTGCGATCGACAATCCACTCGCTCCGGGAAGGCCAGGGCCAGATCGTGGCTGTCTTGGGCGAGCCGGGCATCGGCAAATCACGGTTGGTGGCTGAAGTCCGAAGGACCAGTCAAGAAGGTGAGAGCTCCGAAGAGGCAGAAATACGTTGGCTGGAGGGGCGCGCGCTGTCCTACGGCGGGGCACTCCCATTTTGGGCTGTAACGCAACTTCTCATGTCCGATCTGGGGCTATCCGAAGGTGCAGCGGAAGTTAGGATCAAAGTCGCCCTGCGCAAACGCATGGAGGAGCTGCTCGGAGACGAAGCCCCCGAGTTTTTCCCTTATGTCGCTCATTTGATGGGGATGACGGAAGATGCGGAGGTACAGGACCGCATTCGGTCGCTAGATGGTGAGACGGTCAAACGTCAGACGCTGCTTGGGTTGAAGGAGTACTTCAGGGCAATGGCCGCAGCGCAGCCAACAGTGCTTGTCCTGGAGGACGTGCACTGGGCGGATCCATCCAGCCTGGAGGCAGTGATGCGCTTGCTGCCGCTCACCGATCGGGTCTCGCTGATGATCCTGATACTCATGCGTGAGGAGCGTGACCATGACTCATGGCAGTTGAAGATCACGGCCGAGACGGATTTCCCCCATCGCTTCACTGAAGTGCGTCTGAAGCGCCTCGAGGACGACCAGGTCGATCAGCTCGTTCAGGATTTGCTCCGCGATGGGGAAGCGGAGGCGGAGATTCGCGATCTGGTCAGATCGCGCGCAGCGGGCAACCCGCTCTACCTTGAGGAGATCGTCCAGCATCTGATGGAGCGCGGGCTGATCGAACGCGCGAATGGGAGCTGGCGGGCGACGGATGCGATCGAAAAGGGCGGCGTGCCTGAGACCCTGGAGGGTGTGCTGCTGGCTCGGATCGATCGATTGGAGGATGAGGTCCGCGATACGCTGCAGCTGGCTTCGGTGATTGGGAAGAGTTTTCTCTATCGCCTTCTGGCGGCGATCTCGGTAGCCGAGCGTGAGTTGGAGGAGCATCTCACTCAGCTGCAGCGGGTAGATCTTGTGAGAGAGAAGGCTCGCCTTCCAGAGTTGGAGTACATGTTCAAGCATGCGCTCACCCAGGAGGCAGCCTATAACTCGCTGCTACATGAGCGCCGCAAGGAATTCCACGCCAAGGTAGGGGAAGCCCTGGAAGGGCTCTTTCCCGACCGGGAAGAGGAGTTCGTCGGCCTACTAGCGCATCATTTCGATGCCGCCGAGGTCAGCTACAAGGCGCTGGCTTATCTCATCCGAGCCGGGGACAAGGCACGGCTCGAGGATACTCCGAAAGAGGCTTTAGCTTATTACGAGCGCGCAATCGAACTGCAATCGAAGATAGAGGATCATAAAGGCGAGGCGAATACCTGGCTGAAGATCAGTCTCGTACACATGAAGGATTTTAACTTTGATGCGGTGCGAGAGGCTCACGAAGCAGCATTCGAGCTTCAGCAATCTGAGAAAAAGGATCTCAGGCGCGAGACCACTCAGGAACTGGGGTCAGGCGTTTTGCGAGTTGTGATTAACCGAAACCGCATGAATGTGATGCTTGACCCTGCGAAGGCGGTAAATGTAGTTGACGGCCAAGCGATCGGTAACATTTTTGCCGGCTTGACCGAATTGGATTCGGAGACGAACGTCATTCCAAACGTGGCAAGATCGTGGGATGTACGCGATGGTGGCAGGCGCTACGTCTTCCACTTGAGGGACGACGTCTTCTGGTCCGATGGAACGAAGGTAACCGCTGAGGATTTCAGATGGACCTGGAAACGGAGTCTGTCCCCAGAGACTGCCGCGTCCTATGCGTCCATCTTAGATTTCGTCGAAGGCGCCCGAGAGTTTCGTAAGGGGGAAACAACAGATCCAGAGAGTGTTGGCATCCACGTATTAGATCCACTAACTCTGGAAGTGAAGCTGACCACACCGGTGCCTTTCTTTGTGTATCTGGTTGCGCACTCTGCGATGGTTCCCGTCTCTCGCCACGTAGTCGAGAAGCATGGTGACGACTGGACGCTGCCGGAGAACATAGTCTCAAACGGTCCACTGCTCATCACGAAGCTCAGCGAACAAAGTGTTAAGTTCATTCGTAACCCGACATACTTTGGTGAATCCTCAGGCAACGTCCAAGAATCCGAATGGGTCGGAGCCCCAGACTATGACGGGAAAATGAAAGCTTACTTAAAAGGCAGCGTCGACGTAGTTTGGACGATCCCGCGCGGAGAGATTGCTGCGAATCTACCCAGCAATGAGATCCGCGACTGGGGGATGACATATGACACGGAACTGGTTCTGCTGAATCCCCTCCTTCCTCCACTCGACGATTTGCGAGTGCGAAAAGCTCTTGCGCATGCAATCGATCGAGGTCAAATGGGGGGCACTCTCGTCAGTCAGGGAACGCAGCAGAATCTAGGCGGAGTTATTCCTCGTGGAATGCCAGGCCATTCCCCAGAGATTGGGCTCGAATATGATCTATCGAAAGCCACTCGCTATTTTGATAGTGCCGGTTTTCCGAATGGAAAGGGTCTCCCTAAGATGAGATTCGGGACCTACTCTTTGCATCAATTTCAGGGGGTCTTGCAACAGTGGAAAGATAGTTTCGGAATCGATCCTGAGATCCTACAGAATGACCATGCGGATGCTGACTTTGATCCGGCAAATACCCATATATACAGTGTTGGTTGGGTTGCAGATTACCCGGACCCCGACAGCTTCTTTCGGCCGAGTCCAATCTACGAATTCCTGAATCGAACCGGCTGGGAAGGATTTACAGCCTATGACGCTTTGGTACAGGAGGCCTTGCAGTCGCAGGATCGAACGGGGCGACTAGAGATCTATCGACAGGTCGACCGGCTGCTCGTGGAGGAGGAGGTATTGGTGATTCCGATAAGCTATGGTTTAAGTGGTGAAGCGTCTCTTGTGAAGCCATGGGTACACGGATGGGATCTCGATGCTCTGGGCTATGTTCGATACCAGCAGATTTCCGTCGATCCGCAGCCGAGGGCTGAGCAAAAGATCTGAAGTTTGAGAGTTTTCGATCTCACGATGAATAACCACGTAGAACGAAGCGTCCCCTCCTTCGACTCTCTGCCCGACACAGAGGAAGAGAAGGGTATCCACTTCCACATGCTCATCGACCGCGAATTTGAGGTGGGCAAAGGGCGAGGGAAACCTGACAAGAAAAGGCCCTACTCATTTATCGACGAGATATGCGCTTCCGCGCTAATTGAATACGAGCCACTCCGTTGAAATGTAGCAATTGCGGCACTGAGAATCCGGAGCGTGTCAAGTTCTGCCACGAATGCGGCAGCAGCCTAGCAGTCGAGCAGAGTCCCGGCGACGACGTCCGGCTGGCCTCATTGCAGCAATCCGCACCGGAC
>JBGMQN010000024.1:0-8136 GCA_048054495.1 Anaerolineales bacterium | reverse complement strand
GCAGAGTCCCGGCGACGACGTCCGGCTGGCCTCATTGCAGCAATCCGCACCGGACGGCGTGCAGGAGAAGTTACGCGCCGCTAGCGATTCGGTCGAAGGCGAGCGCAAGCCGGTAACGATCCTATTTGCCGACATCGTGGGTTCCACCTCGATAGCCGAGAAGCTGGATCCCGAGGAGTGGAAAGAAGTCGTGGCCGGTGCGCACCAGCGGGTCGGAGAGGCGATCTATCGCTATGAAGGCACGATAGCCCAGCTGCTGGGCGACGGCGTGCTGGCGTTCTTTGGCGCGCCCATCACTCATGAAGACGACCCGATCCGAGCCGTGCGCGCGGCGCTCGACATTCAAGAGAGCATCCGAGAATACGCACGCGAGCTGGAGGGGTACGTTGACGACTTCCAGATGCGGGTGGGAATCAACACCGGTACGGTGGTGATCGGGGACATCGGCACCGACCTGCACGTCGAATATCTGGCGATTGGCGATGCGGTAAACGTTGCCGCCCGCCTGGAGTCCGCAGCCGAGCCGGGATCGGTGCTGATCTCTGATATCAGTGCGCGCTTAATCGGGGATGATTTCGAATTGGTTGATAGGGGTGAGATATCAGCCAAAGGGAAGTCGGAAGGAGTGCCCGCGCTTGAAGTAGTGGGGACGACCGGGATCCCTGAAGTTCGGCGAGGCATCGGCCGGACGCAGGCGCCTTACGTGGGCCGGGAGCAAGAACTGGGAAGTCTGCTATCGAAGATACAGTCGCTTCGAGAAGGCCAGGGCCATATCGTTGCCGTCCTGGGGGAGCCGGGCATCGGTAAATCGCGGCTGGTGGACGAAGCCAGAAGGTCCAGCGATGAAGACAAGCGCTCGGAGGAGACAGACATCCGCTGGCTCGAGGGGCGCTCGCTTTCCTACGGCAAGACGCTTTCTTTCTGGCCGATTGCCCAACTGCTGTTGTCCGACTTAGGTTTATCCGATGGCGCCCCTGAGGTGAAGATCAAGGTCGAGCTGCGCAAACGCGTGGATGCGCTGCTTGGGGATAAGGCCGTGGAGGCCTTTGCATATCTCGGCCACCTGATGGGCCTTGGCAGCGATCCGAAGATTAAGGAGCACATCCAGGGTCTGGATGGAGAGACTGTCAAACGCCAGACCATGATTGCGCTAACGGAGTACTTCCGTAGGGTGGCGGAGAGCCAGCCGACAGCGCTCGTCCTGGAGGACCTTCACTGGGCGGATCCTTCCAGCATGGAGGTGCTGGAGCGATTACTCCCGCTTACAGATCGTGTGGCACTGATGATCCTGATCCCGATGCGGATCGAGCGAGATCACAGGTCGTGGCTATTACTGTCAGAGGCTAGGACAGAGTATCCCCACCGATATGCGGAAATCCATTTGGGGCGCCTGAGCGATGGCCAGATCGATCAGCTTGTCCAGGATCTGCTCCGGGTGAGCGAAGCTGCGGAGCAGATTCGTGAGCTGGTCCGTTCGCGTGCCGAGGGCAACCCGCTCTATCTAGAAGAGATGGTCCACCATCTTCTGGAGCGAGGTCTGATCGAACGAGTAAACGGTAACTGGCAACCCACGGAAGCGATCGAGGATAGCGGCGTGCCTGAGACCCTAGAGGGGGTCCTGCTGGCCCGTATCGACTGCTTGGATGCCGACGTCAGAGATACGCTTCAATTGGCGTCCGTCATTGGCAAGAGCTTCCTCTACCGCATCCTGCAGGCCATCTCGGAGGCTGAACAAGAGCTCGAGGGGCACCTTACACAGCTACAGCGGGTGGACCTGGTGCGCGAAAAGGCCAGACAACCGGAACTGGAATATATATTCAAGCATGCGTTAACGCAGGAGGCGGCCTACAATTCCTTGCTGCAAGGGCGGCGTAGAGAGTTCCACGCAAAAGTGGGCGAAGCGCTGGAGCAGCTCTTTCCGGACCGGATTGAAGAGTTCCTTGGACTGCTGGCCCATCATTTCGATGCTGCAGAAGCCCAGGACAAAGCGCTTTCCTACCTGATCCAAGCTGGAGACAAGGCTCGCTTGGAGGAGGCGCACGAGGAAGCCCTCGATCTCTACGGGCGAGCGCTTCAACTCAGCCAAGAATCGGGCGATGCGGCGCGGGAAGCACATACTTGGCTGAAGATCAGCCTGATACATCTTAAGGAGTTCAATTTCGAGGCCGCTCACGAAGCCCACGAAGCCGCGTTTGGACTTCAACAGTCGCTGAGGTTAAACCAAAAGGCCGAGACTATCCGGAAGAGCAAAGAGGTAAGGGAATCTCGGGTTGTTCGGCTTGTAGCGGTTGGGGAGCGATGGGTCATCCGGCTTGATCCAGCGAAGCAAAAGTCGATAGGTGATGGGGTAGCCCAGAAGCTCATATCTGCCGGCTTGACGCAAACCGACGCGGAGATGAATGTCCTGCCGCACGTGGCCAGATCTTGGGAGGTGCTGGATGGGGGGATACGCTATGTCTTCCACCTTCGCGATGACGTGTTCTGGACGGATGGGCAGCGGGTCACCGCCGAGGACTTCAGATGGTCGTGGCTCCGGACAATCTCACAGGGTTCGGAGGCTAACGCGGTGCTTTTTGTGGATGACATCGTTGGCGCACGGGAGTATCGAGAGGGGCGATCCACCGATCCGAACGGCGTTGGTATCGGCGTGCCAGATCCGCTGACGTTCGAAGTGAGACTGAAAAGACCGGTGCCGTACTTCATCTACTTGGTGGCCCATACGGCATTGTTTCCAGTCCCTCGCCACGTCGTCGAGCGACACGGCGATGCTTGGACCTCCCCTGAGCGCATCGTCTCAAATGGGCCCTTCGTAGTCAACCGACTTGATGAAGCACGTGTCGCGTGGATTCGCAACCCTGCGTATTTCGGCCGCTTTCCCGGGAACATTCAGCGGTTTGAATGGTTTCTTGCGCCGGATGCTGAAAGTGCCATCGACGCCTACACAGAAGGGAAAGCCGATGTCGCATACAGCTTTCCCCCTGAAGAGCTCACGGCTGACCTTCCACTCAATGAAATCTATCGGCCGCTCAAGCACTACAGCACCGCGATGCTCGCGCTCAATCCTCTGCTACCACCCTTGGATGATGTTCGAGTGCGTAGGGCCCTGACCCATGCGATCGATCGAAGTCGAGTTCGCGAATTTGGCCCAGAAAGTAGGAGACTAGGAGATTTGGGTGGAATCATACCCGCCGGGATGCCGGGGCACTCGCCCGAGATCGGACTCGAGCATGACAGGGCCAAAGCCGAGCATTTAATCGGAAGGGCGGGCTTTCCAAAGGGCAAGGATCTCCCAGAATTGATCGCTTCCTGCTACGGGGCCGACAAGTTACGAGAGGTCTTCTCACAATGGAAAGAACAGTTCGGTCTGGATCCTGAGATCATCGATGAGGAATACGGGGACCAACCTCCAGAGCCCTCTAAGACGCATATCGGGGCTTGGGTTTGGGTGGCAGATTATCCTGATCCGGACAGCTTCCTGCGCACGAGTGTCGTCTATCGCTTCCTACACGAGGTGGGATGGAGCGGGATTACTCATTGCGATGAGCTTCTCGAAGCCGCGCAGAGATCCCAGGATCGAATACGGCGCCTGGAGATCTATAGACAGATCGATCGCTTTTTGGTCGAGGAGCAGGTGGTAGTCGTGCCGGTATATTATGGCACTCGCAGGTGGGCGACTCTAGTGAAGCCGTGGGTTCACGGATGGCGCACGGATGCCTTGGGATACACTCGCAGTCAAGACATCTCCGTCGAACCGCACTAGCCTTTAATATGGCAAGCCGGCATTCAAATATTGATAGGAAGGCACTTGACTGAGGAAATCGTCCGAAACGTGCCATTCTTCGCCTCGCTGCCCGACAGCGAACTCGAGCAGCTGTCGGCCGCGCTTGAGCCCAAGGAGGTCGCGGCGGAGGCGCTGCTGCTGTCCGAGGATGAGCAGGGGGATCATTATTACATTCTGGTCGAGGGTGAGGTCGAGGTGCTCAAGGCACTGGGAACGCCGGACGAACGCCTGCTCGGCGTACGCAAACCGTACTCATTCATCGGCGAGATGAGCCTATTTAGCGAGGACGGCAAGAACACTGCCAGCGTGCGCGCCCGCACGCCGCTGAAGCTGCTCGAAATGTCTCACTCGGACTTGGATGAACTGCTGCACCGCCAACCGAGTTTCTCGTACGAAATGATTCGCATGATGAGCCGGCGGCTGGACGAATCTGAAAACCTCACCATCGTCGAGCTGCGCCAAAAGAATGCAGAGCTCACCGAGGCCAACGAGGAATTGCGAGCCGCGCAAGTACAAATCATCGAGAAAGAGCGGCTGGAGAAGGAGCTTGATGTCGCGCGTGACATCCAGCGCAGCATCCTGCCCAATGAATTGCCGCAGATGCCAAATCTCGACCTGGGGGCCGCCATCTATCCAATGACCGCCGTGGGAGGTGATTTCTACGATTTCATCCCCCTAGGGAAAGAGCGAATTGGAATCGCTGTTGGCGACGTCACCGATCACGGGGTCCCGGCCGCGCTGTTCATGGCTCTTACCGCTACATTGCTGCGTGTTATATCCGCACAGTTGGAGTCTCCAAGCGCCGTACTCAAGGAAGTTAATCGGCTCCTGCTCGAGATGAGCGAATCGGGTATGTTAGTCACGCTGCTCTACGGGGTGCTCGATCGCCGCAAGAACACATTCCGCTACGCGAGGGCGGGACACGAGCTGCCGCTAGTTCTGGACCCTAAAGAGCAGTGGGTTGCGGTCGATTCAGATCCTGGGCAGCCGCTCGGGTTCTTTGAAGATCCCCTGCTGGATGAGCAGGTCATCACGATTCCACAGGGCGGACACTTGATCGTGTACACAGATGGGGTGCTCAACACGCTGAATAGGCAAGACCAGATGTTTGGAGTGGACAACCTGAAATCCGCCGTTTCCACTAGTTCTACTCGGTCGGGACAGGGGATCTGCGATCACGTTCTGAAGAGCTTGCATGATTTCCGTGGGGAAACACCTCCGTACGACGACATCACCCTGGTTGTGGTTAAACTGACATAGGATCCCAATGACTGCTGTGCTCGATAGCCTCCGCGCGGCCCCAATACTGGAGGGAGTGAGCGGGCGGTTGATCTCGGACTTTGCAAACTCGGGTCGAATGCGCAATCTCGACAGAGGCGAAGTGCTCTTCAGACAGACTGATGTGGCCGACTCGGCCTACATCGTTCATGAGGGATCCGTTGCCATCTATCTCTCGACCTACGACGGCCGTGAACTCGTAATCAACGAGATGTACCCCGGAGACTGCTTCGGTGAGCTATCCCTTATCACGAATCAACCTCGCTCGACCGGGGCGGTGGCGCGCGAGCCCGGCAAAGTGATCGTCATCCCCGGCGATGTGTTCAAGACGGCCTTGGAAAAGGAGCCCGAGCTATCGCGCAGGATCCTAGAAGCGACCGCTCATCGTCTGAGGCTTAGCAGTGAGCGCGAAAGCGCACTTGCTTTTCTCAGGGCGCCGGCGCGCATGGCGAGGGTCCTGCTCCTGTTGGATCGACAAACGGCTCGGGCTGGCACCGTCTATATCACCCAGGACGAGCTGGCCCACTACGTCGGCGTCGCTCGGCAAACGGTTGCCAAGACGCTTTCGGACTGGCGAGATGAGGGATCGGTCGACACCAAACGCGGCAGGATTGATCTGATCAATCGAGACCGGCTGTTCAAGCTCTCTCGTGAAAGCGAGTGGCCGCCCCCACGATCTTGATGTTTGTGTCGCTTAAGTGACAGACAGGCTGGTCGGCTTGGACTAGAATGATTCCAAGGACGCCATGAGTTTCTCACTTCCCATCATAGAGGAAGCAGCGACACACGCAGAGTGATTACTCGGGCCTCTTGGATCGGCTTCGCCCACGATTGATAAAGGAGAGACTGATGGCAGAAGAAGCAGCAAACGAACAGATTGTAGATCAGGTACTTGGAAGGCTCACACAGTTGCGTATGGAGCTTTCGGCAGATGGAAGGGCAGTACTTGACGAGATGATCGTCGGTCAGGCCGCGGAAGTTACCGGCCACCAATTGACCTCTGACCAGGCAGAACCAAGCGCAGTACCCCAAGCCCAGGGCGCCATGATATCTGGGCAGGCGATCAACCTGGCTGGAGAAGAATACCGAGTTATTTCCCCGTAGCAAGATTGCGCTTACGCGAAGCCGGGCATACCCAGAAGAGGTACTATCTCTTCTGGGTATTTTCTTTAACTCTCCGGCGGCGGGAAAGGAAGGTGCAACATGGGCTCGGACCCAGGAAAAGAGGTGCGGCTGTCTGAACAGCTGCAGCAGCTAATTCGTGCATTGGATCTCACCGGCCGTGCGCTGCTTCCCGCCTCGAATCGTGAACTCCTGGAAAGCATCGTTGATGCTGCGGCACACATATTCGGCGCCTCCGCCGCTTCGATCGCGCTGGTCGACGAAAGCCAATCCGCGCTCATCTTTGAGGTTTCCACCGGACCCGTAGATCAGGACGTGCTCGGGCGCAAGGTGCCGCTGGGGAAGGGACTGGCAGGCTACGTGGCAAGTACCGGCCAGCCGCTCGCCATTTCCGACGTCCGCCAAGATCCGCGCTTCAACCAGGAGTTTGCGGAGAGCACCGGCTACGTCCCAAGTTCCATTCTCGCAGCTCCGCTGATATGGAACGATCGCGTAATCGGGGTGATGGAGGTTCTGGACAAGATCGATTCACCCTCGTTCGGATTGCAGGAAATGGAGCTGCTCGGAATCTTTGCGAATCAAGCCGCGATCGCGATTTCCCAATCCCAGCAATTTGAGTCAATCAACAGGGCGCTGCTTGAAACCATCAAGCGTTTGCTGGCAGAAGAGCCGCAGATGGAGCTAGGCGAAGTGTTGAGATTGCTTGAATGGGAACACTCTGAGGATGAACGCGCTCATGACCTCTATGCAATCGCAGGACACATCAACAGCCTATCCGAAGCCGGTGAGTCCGAGCGCAGGGCCTGCCTGCAGATCCTGGCTACCTTCGATGACTATCTACAGTCAAGGCCGATGCATGCCTAACGATCCCCGGCACCGGGCGAGCCTGATATGACCAGCCGACCCGCTTGGTCCTCCCAATTCGAATCGGACGCCATCCGCGAGCTTCATGCACTGGGCCCGATCGGCGAGATCAGCCGAGATTGGGCTTGGGGTGACAGCGAGGGAGAAGGGGTCAGGATCGCGGTGATCGACAGCGGAATTGAGGGAGATCACGCCGCGCTAGGGAGCTCAGTTCAAGGCGGGGTTGTTATCGGCCCTGACCCATCAAGTGGAGAGTTCGTGGCAACGCCGGAATCCCCGCCGATCGATCTATTCGGACACGGAACCGCTTGCGCAGGCATCATTCATAAGATCGCTCCGAATGCTCAGATCTTCAGTGTGCGCGTTTTGGGCGAGGACCTAACTGCCAAAGCCAAACAGTTCGCGACCGGGTTGAGGTGGGCAATCGAACAGGATATGGACGTTGTCAACCTCAGCCTCAGCACCTCCAAGTCCGCGTATTACGGGATCTTCCACAAGCTGGCAGACGAGGCTTACTTCAACAACGTCATTCTCGTCTCGGCCGTAAACAATATTCCGGGCCCGAGCTTTCCGTCCTTATATTCGTCTGTCATCTCGGTGGCGGCACACGAAGGTCAGGACCCGTTCATCTACTATTACAATCCCGCCCCGCCGGTCGAATTCGGCGCACCCGGATTCGACCTCGAGGTGGCCTGGAAAGACCAAAGCACCTGCACGACAACCGGCAACTCCTTTGCCGCCCCACACCTAGCCGGCATCGTAGCCAGAATTTGCAGCAAACACCCCGAGTTGACCCCCTTCCAAGTCAAAACGATATTATTTGCGTGTGCGAGCAATACCCGGCCATCACCCGCTGGGTGATAGAATCGCAGACCCTCGGCGCTCACTCGAAAAAGCGCTCGACGCAGAGAAATCGGGAGGGAAAATGGTACCGGTCAAGGGGCCTCAGAACGACATTTCATTGTCACTCACTTTGAGCGAGTTTATAATTTCCACCCATTTTTCGCGTAGCAATCCGGACGAAAACTGAAAACTGAATGACTGTTGTAGAGGAAGTAAAGGACCGGATCGACATCGCCGCACTGATCGGC
>JBGMQN010000072.1:0-3282 GCA_048054495.1 Anaerolineales bacterium | reverse complement strand
TGATCTCCACCTCCGCCTGAGAGTACAGACGGGCATTGTGAATGGCGACCGCGGCCTGATCGGCAAAGGCCTGGAGCCGGTCGGCGGACTCTTGCGTAAAGAAGCCCGCCTTTTCGCTGGAGACGTTCAAGAAGCCGATCGTCTCACCCTCCACCCGCAGGGGCGCGCCTGCCCAGGATCGAATCCAGGCGGTCTCGGGGATCGGAACCCACTTGTCGGAGGCTTGGGTATCAGAGATAGCGCGAGGCAGTCCGGTGTCAGCAAGCTCTAGCAGGTTGGGTACATCGGTCAGCCGGAGGCGCAGCTTAAGCAGGGATTGGCCATGCCCTCTCTTGCCGTAGCCTCGGCCGCGCACGATTTTCGCTTCCTGTTCATTGCCGTCGGCCTTGCTCAAGAGCATGATGTTGGCCGCGTCATGCGGCGTGACTCGGCCCACGGCTACCAATATGCGGTCCAATACATCATCGAGGTTCAGGGTGCTGTTGAGGACCGAGGCCGCCTCGCTTAGCGCATTGGCGATTTCGGCGCTCTCGCGAGCCCATGCTAAGGCATCCTCCAACTGAGCATTGGTGGCTGCAAGCAGTCTCTCGGCCCGCTTGCGCTTGGTAATGTCGGTCCAGATGCTTTGTACGAAGTCCCTCCCCTTAAGCGAAATCGTGCTAGAGCTCACCAGGATGTCGCGTGATTCCCCGCCCTTTGTTCGATGCTTCGTCTCAAAGACATCCGAACCTTCGCGAAGGACCCGCTCAGTATGCTCGGTGACCTCCTCGGGAGTCTCGAGCAGTTCAAAGTCGGGTATCTTGAGTTCCGCGAACTCCTCCCTGGTGTAGCCGAGGCTCTCATGCGCCCTGTCGTTGAACTCAACCAGCGCTCCAGAGTGTGGATCAACAAGCACAATGGAGTCTGCTGCCTGTTCAAAGAGGGCCCGGTATCTATACTCCGAATCCTGCAGCTGCCGGGTCCGGTGCTGCACCCTATTCTCGAGCTCATGGTTGAGCTCCTCTAGCTGAAACTGAGTTTCAACCAGACGACGGTTCTTCTGAACCGCGTTTTCATAAGTTGAGAGCAGCAGATTCAGGATCTGCTGGCGACCGGCATTGACGACATACGATTGGCCGGCCACGGTGATCTCGAGCCCATGCTCTCCTTCCTCGCACCCCGAACCATTGGGCATCGCCAGGACGGATTCGAGCCTGGCGAGGAGCTCCTGCTCCTCATATGGCTTGGTCAGATAGAAATCTGTTCCGGCCTGGATGCCCCGCACGAGGTCGCTGGGCTCGGAAAGCTCTGTCAACAAGACCACCGGCGTGTGCCTTAGAGTCTCGTCATCCTTGATCGCCCGGCACATCTGGTAGCCATCCATCACGGGCATCGTGATATCGCTGATGATCACCGCAGGCTTACGCTCGCGGGCCGCGGCCAGCCCCTCTTTGCCATTGCTCGCTACTGTCACAGCATAGCCGTTCGCCGAGAGCAGCTGCTTGAGCCGCTCGGCCTGCGTGGCGCTGTCTTCAACGATCAGGATGTGATCGCTCATGAGCCGTTTGCATTCCTCCGGCTCTCTTCGAAGTACTCATCCAGCATCGCGAGGCTGTACCTTCGGTGCCCACCAGGGGTGCGAGATGGGACCAACACGCCACTGCTCTCAATCTTTCGCAATGTAGCGAGGCTGATTCCCAAGTATTTGGCGGCCTCTTTGGCCGCCATGACTCGTCGGTCAACTGAACCCATGCAATTCCTTCCGGACTTGCTGCCTGAACCGCCACATCATGCCCCGGATCTACCTTGCTTCCAATCCTTTGGCATTTCGAGCCGTACTTGATCGATGTGATCGATTCTTGTCCGTTTTGGACTGCTTTTGCCTTCCTAGGATAGGTCAACAGTAGAACGATTGGATTCTTTGCAAGGAGATTGCAGGCTGTGCGCCAGCGTGTGCTGCCTGCGTTCCTAGCGTGCACCTGCGCGGCCGGCTGTGACGACAGGAAACCGTGGCGCTTCGACCACCGTGGCCTACAGAATAGGTAATCGACCGGCGGTCTATGCGGCCGGTCTTGAGGTCGGTATCTGGGATGATTTGGAGGATTTCCGCAGCAACCGGCAGATCGACGAGACCTGGCAGCCCCCTATGATCGGCGGCAGGCGAGAGGAACTCTACGCGGGCCGCCTGGCCTAGCGATTGACAAGCTGCGCCTCTCGAACGTAGAGTATCCCCGATGAACATCGCACGCTACGAGATTCTCGAGCAACTCGGCCGGGGCGGAATGGCCACGGTGTATCGGGCCCGCGATCCGCGCTTTAAACGCCAGGTGGCCATAAAGCTACTGCCGCGCGAATTCATGCACGACCCCAATTTCAAGGCCCGATTTGTGCGAGAAGCTCAGACCGTCGCGCGGCTGGAGCACCCCGCCATCGTCCCGGTTCACGACTTCGGCGAACATGAGGGCCAGCTGTACCTGGTTATGCGGCATATGGGCGGTGGCTCCCTGGCCGAACTGATCGAGCACGGCCCCTTGAGCATTGAGCAGGCGGCCGCCGTCGTTCTGCGGGTGGCCGCCGCGCTCGACTACGCGCACGACCGCGGCGTGATCCACCGCGACCTCAAACCAGGAAATGTGCTCTTCGAAGAGGCCGGTCATGCGTACCTGGCCGACTTCGGAATCGCCCGGCTGGCGGAGGCCACCTTTGCACTTACCAAGAGCGGGGTCTACATCGGGACACCCGCCTACATGAGCCCCGAGCAGGTGCGCGGTGATCTCGAACTCGATGGACGCAGCGATGTGTATGCTCTCGGCATCATCTTTTTCGAAATGCTCACCGGGAAGCAACCTTACACCGCCGACACGCCTGCCAAGCTCATGATGAAGCATGTGTTGGATCCGGTTCCAAGCCTTCGAGACCTCGATCCGGCCCAGCTGCCGCCGCCGATCAGATCGTGGCCCAGGCCATGGCCAAGAATCGGGAGGAGCGCTTCGCAAGCCCGGCAGAGCTTGCTGAGGCGGTGGGAGCCCTGCTCGGAGCCGAATCTCCCCCACCCATCGCCGAGCGTCCGATCACGAGTGTGGGAAAACCGCCACGCGGCGCGGGGCTACGCCTTCGCTGGTCCTGGATTCTGGCCGGCGTGCTGCTGCTTGCCACGGTTGGCGGCGCACTTGCCCTGGGAGCGGCCGCGCGCAGCGAAGCCAGACTAACACCGGATGCCGCGCCCGTTCTATTGGTGCCCACGGAGACCGCGGTCCCCTCTTTGACGCCAACGGTCGTAGTCAGCCCGACCGGTACGCCCAC
>JBGMQN010000053.1:0-3317 GCA_048054495.1 Anaerolineales bacterium | reverse complement strand
CGGAAACGCGCCCTACGATTCATCGAGCGGGGATTTTAGCTCAATCGATGAGGTGAGCCAAATTCTAGTCTTGCTTTGCGAAGCTTGAAAGGATACTCTAAGGACATCGGGTCCCTCCACTGTTGTAAGCTTCAATCGAAATGGCAACCAGGCAGTCAGAGCTAATAGAAATACTCGGCCAAATGGCCGATGAGCTGCCCGATCCCGACTGGGTAGCCCTGGTAGACGACAACGGATTGATCGTCTCTTGTATCCCAGAGTCGCCAGTCGTTGGGCAGGATCGAATATCTGCAATGACGGCCGCTTCCCTCATCATGGCCGAGCGCGTGCTCGACGAGATCGACGGAGGCCAAACCAGATTTACCAGCATCGCCGGATCGAATCGACAGATGCTCAGTGTGGTTCTGAGCCGAGACCGCGTGTTGGCGATCGGGCTTGGGCCGGAGGTGCCTGCTCAGGCGACCTTCGCTTCCCTGGCCCGCTGGGTGCCGGAGATCCTGAAGGTTTTGAGCAAAAGCTTCGTCACCAGCTAGCCTCCAAATTTCTCACGAGATACAAACAAGGGCGCCAGTCGCCTGGATTTTTAAAAATGAAGCGCAGCTATCGGCGGGCTGCTATACACCAGGGTGCGCACACCGTTTCCCGCCGTCGTGGCCATGCTTACGCTGGCGATCGTGCAGTTTGTGGCATGGTTCTCGCTCGTCGCAGTCTGAGGACATCGTGAAATAAAAAACGGGCCTCGGAGGCCCGCTGGAAGTGCGGCGTGTTTTGGGGAGTTACTCGTCGTCGGAATCGCCCTCGAAAAAGTCCTTGTAGACCTCCAGCCGGCGCTCCTCCTCCGGATCGGGTGGATAAGATTCATCGTCGGGAGTTCCGCTCAATATCCTGGGAAGATCCTCTAGTATTCCCGAGCGATACAGAACGAAGAAAAGAACTGCTAGGCTAAGGCCTAGGAACGCGATTATCAAGTTTCCTCCAGGTCCTTCTATTATATCTCAGCGGGTCTCTGCAATGGTCAGAAGCCCTGACATCATTTGCGAGGTTTCTGGGGGAGGAGAAGGTGGGTGGACGGGGGAAGTTCTTATACATTAAACTGCCTGGCGGCCGCCTTTCTTACGAAGGTTCTCGTCAGCGACCTAATTGAGAGAGTGGAGAATCTCGGGTATGATCGATTTTACAAACTAGGGGGACTTTGCCCGAGGCAAGATGATTACATTTGATCAAACGCTGGACTCCGTCGAGCGGATACTCGAGCACCTGAAATCGGTTGCGGAACTCGATAGCATGATCGAGCACGTGAAGGACAACCTCGACGACTTCTCCGAAATGCTCGAATACGCGCATCAGCGGGAGTTCAAGAGCACGGACGAGGCGCTCGAGTACATCGATAAGATCTTGCTGCCTCGCCTGCAAGGGATTGTCGATGCGCTGGAGTCGGGCACCACGGATCCAATGCGGCGCCTGACGGCTGCTACGGAGCACACACAGCGATTGCTGGCCAATCTGGAGCTGGTTACCAGCGAATCTGCAGACAACTTCACGCCATAGCCTACAAACCAACCAAGGAGCCAACTTGGACTACACGCTGATAATCGCTGCCGCTGGTGAGGGTCTGAGACTCCGCGAGCTGTCGCAAGAGATCTCGAAGCCTCTGACCCTGATTGCAGGACGACCGATCGTTGGCTGGGCGCTGGCCACGTTCGAGGATACTCCGCCTGAGCGAGCAGCGGTGGTTGCGACTTCCGCGTCCCTGCCCGCAGCTCAGGAACTGGCGGCGCTGGAGCTTCCGGATACCGATATTGTAGGAGTGGTCCAACCCGCCCCGCTGGGAACTCTAGATGCGCTTCGAAGCGGACTGTCGGCCATGGCATCCGAGGCTTCGGGCTCCATCGTCGCTTTCCTGCACGGCGACAACATTCCCCCCAGAGGCTTGATCGATATGGGTGCCGCGGCCCTGGATGAGCGGGGGGCCACCTTCTTCTCCCGGCGAACGCGCAATCCCGGCACCAGTGCGAAGCTGGTGCGAGAGAGCGGCGGCCGGCCGGTGGCGCTGACCGATGCCGCGCCATGGGCCGCTGAATCTGAGGTTGAGATCATCGGTGGCCTATTCCTCTATGGGCCCTGGATCTGGGAGCGATTTGGTGGAGACCAGCCCGCACGCGAAGGCGAAACAGAGATCAACTCCTTCAATGACGAGCTGCTGCGTGCCGGGCTGGCAAACGTTGTATCCGTCGAAGGGACCTGGCTGCACATCAACACCCCCGCCGACTTCGACGAGGCGGAATCCGTACTCCTGGCTGCGCGGTAAATCCACCTCACTTGTTGACCCCCTATCCTTCAATTACGATTTCGTTTCTAATCAGCACTCAAGGATTTGACGAGAACCGGTTTTCGTAAACTCAGTGGATACAGCCAAGCTCATCGATATTTCGCCCGCGGACACCGTGGGCCGTTTCTTTGACGCCGAAGGGCAGATTGCGGTTAGGCCATCAGATTTGGCTGATGCGCGGTCACAGCCCGACCAGGCCGCTATCTACAGCGTGCTGCAGTTTGGGGCCATTGTCCCGCCGCTTACACCTTGGGAAGGCATCGAGAGATTCATGCCCGGGTATCGCTATATGGGCACGACCAAGAAGGAACCGCTTTCGCTTCTCGAGGAATCGCAATCCAAGAGCCTCTCGATCGAGGAGCTATCATCGAAACTCGAGCGCATTTTGGATGGCCTTCTAGAGCGAGCGTTCGGTGACGGTCCTGCTCCGGCTGTGTTGTTCAGCGGCGGCGTGGATTCCGGCTTGATTGCTGCCCGCCTCGCCGCATTGGGCTTTCGCGACACTCTGTTACTGAACTATAGCTTCAGCGATGACGACCCAGAGTCGGAGCTGGCCGAGGTCATGGCCAACCACTTGGGGCTCAAGTTTGAGCGATTCTCCATCAGAGACCAACATCTCTGCGATTGTTTGGAGGAGCCGGGACGAGTTTATTCTTTGCCTTTTAGCGATGCAACAACCGCGCCGGCTTCCGACTTTGCCCACCAGATCACTGATCGCCTCTCCGGCGAATCTCGCCACATTTTTGATGGAACCGGGACCGGTGTGTTTGCCATGGCCAACAGGCTCAGGCTGTGGAACTATGCATTGTCTCTGCCTTCGCTTGTGAGGCAATCTGCCTCTCGTTTCTATGCGTCCGCATTGTGGCACCGCAATCTGAAGTTGGAGCTTCAATTCCGCATCCTTCGTCGCTCAGCGACCATGCCTGATCTGGCCGCTATTACGGCTCGCAATCCACTTGCTGGCATTTTCTATGATCGGGGGGCCGCG
>JBGMQN010000098.1:2871-11455 GCA_048054495.1 Anaerolineales bacterium | reverse complement strand
GCTGCCCTCCCTCATTAACTCGTATCCTGCTCTCGGACTTGCCATTTTCGTCTATGCGCGACAAGCCCGGGCGAGGGTCGATAGCCCGCGGATTCGAATCGATGTACGATTGCCCGCCTCGCGGATGATCCGAGCGCCGCAGCCAGACTTCAAACCTTATGTCTGAACTTCCCAAAACTCCCTCAGAGGCGAACGGGCGACCTCGAAGACGTTCCCTGCTGCTCCTGCTGCTCATTCCGCTGGTGTTGGGAATTGCGATCGCGGCCATGATCCCCCGCCCCGTAGTGGGTCTGATCTACCTACGCGATGCCATTCAGGCCTTTTCATCGGCCGAGATGATCGCGCAGATTCGGTACGCCAGGGATCAGCCTGAGATCCGAGCCGTAGTGCTGGTCATCGACAGCCCGGGCGGCACGGTTATAGACACGGAGGCGGTCTACCTGGAGCTCGCTAGACTGAGGGAGAAGAAGCCGGTGGTGACGATGGCCCAAGGAGTGGCCGCCAGCGGCGCATACTACCTCTCGGTTGGCACCGACTACATCTTCGCCGGTCCTTCGTCGCCCATCGGCAATGTGGGCGTGCTCTCCCAGCTTCCGCCGGCTCCCAGCGTCTTCGAAGATATCGTGTCCACCGGCCCTTACAAGCTGTTTGGATCGGCGCGCGACGCGCAGCTCCGCCGAATGGAGGCCATCAAGCAGGCGTTTTACCAGGCAGTGAGCCTCGGAAGGGGAGATGCACTCAAAATCGGTCCGGAAACCCTGCTTCGCGGTGAGATCTGGCTGGGCGGGGAGGCGATGCGGCTGGGACTGGTGGACGAGTTGGGTTCGGTCAGCCAGGCCATCCAACACGCGGCAGAGATGGCGCAAATCGCAAATTACAAGGTCGAGAATCTACGTGAGCCAGCAGGCTTGTCCTCCGAGTTGTTCTTCCCCTTCTTCATGGAGACCGCGGAGGGCGCACTGACCCCCTATCCCCGGCAGTCGGGACTGTACCTGCTCTGGGTTCCTCCTTCCGACGGGGCCGCTCCATGAAACGCGGGGGCATCCTGATCCTGGTCGGAATGGGCCTATTGCTGATTCCGATCGTTGGTCGTGCGCTCTGGTTCTACCGGGGTTCTTATCAGCCGCCGGATGAGATTGCCTTGCCGGCCTTTTCGGAGATCAATATCCCGCCCCCACCGGTTGAGAAAGCGCGCTCCCTTCCAGAGGAACGGCCTGCGCCCACATCCAGTGTGGTCTTAATTGACACGGCTCACTCCAATCGATTCGATATCTCGGAACTTGAGACATTGACCCGTGCCCTTTCAGCGCGGGGTGCTGCGGTCCAGGTCCTGGATTCGAATGCCAAATTCGATGGGCTAGGTTTGGAGGGACGCCTGAAGTATGTGAGCGCATATGTCGTGGTGGCGCCCTTCGAATCCTTCACCGCCTCCGAGGTTGAGTCCGTCAGACGCTTCGTCGAGCGGGACGGTCGTCTGCTGGTGATCCTGGATCCCACGCGATCCAGCTCCGATCCGGAGCTTTTCGGCTCTGCTGATAATGCCAAAGGAGGCGATGTCGCGGCTGCAAACCAGTTGCTGGAGCCGCTTGACCTCGCCTTCTCAAACGACTACCTCTACGACCTTGTGGAGAATGAGGGTAATTTCCGGAACGTGTTTTTCGAGACCTTCAACGAGAGCCCGTTGACCAAAGACCTCACCACTCTGACAATGTACGCGGCTCGTTCGGTTTACACGGAGGCCGGTACCCCGCTGGTGTTAGGCGGTGAAACTGTGTTTTCTTCGACCACCGATACCGGAGGCGGGCTCTCGGTCGCCGCCTTAAGCCCCAATAAGGGTGCTCTGGCTCTCGGGGATTTGACCTTCCTCCAGCCGCCGTACGATAATGTGACGGACAACCGTCAGTTCATTGAGAATCTTGCTATCTACCTGATTGCAGGTGATCGTGAGGTGGCGCTTGAGGATCTGCCCTTCGTCTTCAACGGGCCGGTGGCATTAGTTCAAAGCGACGATTTTTCTTTGCAGGCAGAGACTTTGGCCGCGTTGCAAGCCGTAAAGAGCACCTTTCGCGCGGCGGGGATCGAGCTGATCTTTCCTGAGGATCCCCCGCTGGATGGAGATCGACTCGTTCTCGGCCTGTTTGAACCGGACCCCGATCTCGAAGACTACCTTGCTCCTCTGGAGATCACGCTCCCCTCTGACGACCCGGATGGTCTGCTTCACGTGCCTGGATTCGGGACGCTCAACCCCGCTGGCATAGGAGTCGTGGGCGTTACTCGCAACGACGAGTACACGACGCTCGCGCTCCTGGCCGAAGACGAGGAGCGGCTTGTCTCACTTCTGACAGGCATGAGCTCCGACTTACTGGAAGGCTGTCTCGTGCAGGGCGCCTATGCCCTGTGCAAGGTTGGCGAGGGTGAGGGCTTCGGTGAGGCAGACGAATTCGAGTTCGATCCGAACTTCGAAGAAGCCTTCTCCGATTAGCTCGCTCCCGTCGAGAGCTCAGTGACCCAACCGAACCTTATCCGATCTTGCCTCTTGATTGTGTTAGGCGTCGCATCGGCCGCCTGCCAGACGGTAGCCGTCACACCCACGGCGAGCCCCAGGCCCTCAACAATCCCTCCACTCCCCACTCCGATCCCGCCCATTCGAGTGACTTCGTACCTTCTGTCGCCGGGATCCGTTCCCGGCGAGTGGCGCGTCGTCGGCCTTATCGAGAATCAAAGCCAAGTCGCTTTCGGCCGGGTCGAACTTAGCGTAAGCCTAATGGACACCGCGGGAAAAACGATCGCAGAAACATCGACGGGTTCGCTGATGTCGAACCTGCTTCCTGGCGAAGCCAGTCCATTCTCCGTGACCCTCGAGGCTGCAACTGCTCCTGCTGAGGCGCGTGTCGAACCGCTGGCCTTCGAGGCCGCTGATGCTCCGCCTGCCGGCCAGCGGCGGGCAGAATTGATCGCTGAGCTGGAGGAGTTTTTCATCACCGGGAGCGGTGAGCTTGCCGTATTGGGATTCGTCACCAATCCCGGGCGCAGACCTGTTTCACTGGATTCGCTCAGCTTTCTAGGGCAGGGTCCGGACGGCAGTGAGAAGCTGGTGGCGGCGATGGAATTTGGGCCCAATCGCCTCGCCCCGGGGGAAACGGCCCCGTTCCTGGCGCTGGCGCCAGAGAACCCGGGTGCCGTCCGGTGGACTCCATATCATGACGGAGTGATTACCAAGGCTCCAAGTGCGGGATCGTTGGAAATCCGCGGGGATCCGCAGCTTCAACTCACAGCGCAAGGTGCGCCTTTTGTCGTCGGCACGCTGGCCAATTCAGGTACGACTGCCGCCATGGGTTCCGTGCTGGTCAGCCTATTGGATGGAAATCGGCTCATCGGCCTGTGGGAGGTCGAGATTCCGCGCCCACTGCAGTCCGGAGAACAGCTCCCCTTCACGGCATTTGGCTTTCCCGGTGTCAATCTGCGGTTTGATGCGCGCGATGCAAGCGCGATCCGCGTGGACACGCGGGTCGAGGAGTGGCTTGCTGACCAGACGAAGACACCGGTCTTCTTGCCAGTCGATGTCGCCGCATTTCATTCTGTGGGATCCGCAATCTTCATTCGCGGCACCATGCGCAATCCCACGCAGGCTGTGGTGGAGGCGGCCAGGGTCTACGCGGAGGTTCGATCCTCGCTCGGCGAGCTGGTGACCGCGGGCTGGTCTACGGCCGAGTCCCTGGAACCGGATGGCGCCGCCGTATTCGTACTGGACCTCCCCATCCCCGTGGGAATGGATGCAACCCTCACAGAGTATGACCTGCGTGCCATCGGGCAACAGACACAGCCATAGGCCCTCTGATATAATCTCGCCGGCCCCGGTCCTCCGGGGCACATCGTTACCCCCCGCAACCTGGTGAGATTGCGGGTGTTCACCCTAGCGTGGAGTTTCATCATGGCTGAAGCAGATGTGGCGATAAAGGCCCTGGACGAGAAGGAAATGCTGCGTCTCTACCATGAAATGGTTCTGATCCGGCGCCTGGAAGAAGAATCCGCCCGCCTCTACCAACACGGGAAGATCGGTGGCTTCCTCCACCTCTATATTGGCCAGGAGGCGGTTGCCAGCGGCCTGCTCTCGGTTCGTCGGCCTGAGGATCGTGTCATTACGGCCTATCGGGACCACGGCGTAGCGATTGCCTCTGGGATCGAGGCCAAATACATTGTGGCCGAGCTGCTTGGCAAGGCCACCGGCTCTGCCAAGGGTAGGGGCGGCTCGATGCACCTGGCAGATGTGGACCTCAACTTCTGGGGTGGGCATGCGATCGTTGGTGCGCATTTGCCGCTCGCAGCCGGCATGGCTATGGCGGACAAATACAGAGGGGACTCGGGTGTCACGATCTGCATGTTTGGCGATGGCGCGACCAATATCGGGTACTTCCATGAAGCCCTGAATCTGTCGATGGTGTGGGATCTGCCCGTGCTCTGGGTCTGCGAAAATAACCAGTATGGGATGGGAACCGCCGTCAAACGTGCCTCGGCGGTTGAGGAGATCCGCCAAAAGGCTGAAGGCTATCAGATGCCCAATTCCAGGATCAATGGAATGAACGTACTCGAAGTTCGCGAAGCGGCCGAAGATGCACTCGGTTATGTGCGCAAGAACGGCACTCCCTACTTCCTGGAGGTGGTAACTTACCGCTATCAAGGACACTCCATGGGCGATCCTGAGCGCTACCGGGAGCGCGAGGAAGTCGATCAGTGGCGCGAGGACGATCCGATCGGCATTTTCCGCACTCACCTGGTCGACACCGGCATCTTCTCCACCGACGAGCTTAAGCAGGAAGAGCAGCTTGTGGATCGCGAAGTCGAAGAGGCGGTCGAGTTTGCGGAATCCAGTCCGGATCCGCCCCCCGAAGCCCTGTTCGAGGATATCTACACGGAAGAGTAAATGGCCGAAATAACGATGCGGGAGGCGATCTCGCAAGCCCTCTGGGAAGAGATGGAGCGCGACGAGCGCGTCTTTGTCATGGGTGAGGAAGTTGGATTGTGGGGCGGCACCTATGCCGTCACCCGCGGCTTTTACGATCACTTCGGAGCCGAGCGTGTACGGGACACACCCATTGCCGAGGGCGTAATCGTTGGCGCGGCCAATGGGGCTGCGATGGCCGGGCTGAGGCCGGTGGCGGAACTGATGACTATTAACTTCGCATTCCTGGCCATGGACCAGATTGTGAACGGCTCAGCCAAGTTGCGAGCCATGTTCGGCGGGCAATTTACCGTCCCGATCGTCATCCGCGCGGTAGGCGGCGGTGGGCGCCAGCTCGGCTCCACCCACTCTCAGACCCCGGATGCGGTGTTTGCACACTTTCCGGGCATGAAGGTCATCGCTCCCGCTACCCCCTACGACGCAAAGGGACTGCTCAAGGCCGCCATTCGGACGGAAGATCCCGTGATGTTTATTGAGCACGCGACGATGTACCAAACCAAGGGTGAGGTACCGGAAGGCGACTATGTGGAGCCGATCGGGGTCTCCAAGGTGCAGCGCGAAGGTACAGATGTCACAATCGTTACCTACTCCAAGGGTCTCCAGCTTTCGCTTCAGGCCGCGGACCAGCTTGCTGCAGACGGCATCGAGGCGCAGATCATCGACCTTCGCTGTCTTCGTCCATTGGACTTGGGACCTGCTATCGAGTCTGTGAAGCGCACGAACCGCGCGGTTATCGTCGAAGAAGGATGGCGCTCCTTTGGTGTGGGGGCCGAAGTCGCCAGCCGGCTTTATGAGCAGGCTTTCGACTATTTCGATGCCCCGGTGAAACGCGTGGCGCAGGTCGAGGTTCCCCTTCCTTACAATCGTGAGTTGGAGCAGATGGCGCTGCCTCAAGTTGGAGACATCGTGAAGGCTGTTCGAGAGGTGCTCTAGTGGCTACGGTAGTCAGCATGCCCAAGCTAGGATTCGACATGGCGGAGGGCCTGCTCGTGCGTTGGGTCAAGGCGGAAGGCGAAGCGGTCGAAAAGGGCGAAGTCCTCGCTGAGATTGAGACCGACAAAGCTACCGTGGAAGTCGAGGCCGAGGCCGGCGGCGTGGTGCTGAAACACTTGGTGACCGAGAATACCAGCGTGCCTATCGGTGCTCCGATCACTGTGATTGGCGAGCAGGGTGAGGAGTTTAATATTGAAACGGTTGAGGTGGAGAAGGAAGCCGAAGGTACTGCATTAGCTGAAGCAGCGACTCCCAGCCCGATCGCGGTTGCTGAGCCTGCTTCGAATGGTGATGGTCGATTGCCCGCGGGCGTGAGAGCATCGCCTGTCGCACGTCGCCTGGCGGACGAGAGAGGGATCGAGCTTGGCAGCCTTTCTGGGAGCGGCCCGCAGGGCCGAATCGTAAAGCGGGACGTGGAGGCCGCCCTTCCGGCTGCGGCTCCCGCGATCACACCTTTCCAACCCGCGGCTGCGCCAGCCGAAACGGTCCGTGTTCCGCTCTCCAGGCTGCGGGAAACGATCGGGCGGCGCATGACGGCTGCCAAACAACAGCTGCCCCACTTCTATGTGACATCCGATTTGGACGCGGCCCCAATGATGGATCTGCGCAGGCAGCTGAACTCTCGAATGCCGGAGGATGGCAAATTCTCGGTGAATGATTTCTTAGTCAAGGCCTCTGCGATGGCGCTCCGAGAATTCCCGAATCTCAACGCTTCTCTTGACGGTGGCGAGATCGTAAGGCATGGCCATATCCATGTCGGCGTGGCGGTGGCCCTCGATGACGGTTTGATGACGGTGGTTGCCAAGGACGTAGACAGTAAGCCCATTCGCCAGCTCTCCTCTGAGCTCCGTGATCTGGTAGCTCGTGCGCGGGATGGAAAGGTTCGCCCGGGGGATATTGAGGGATCGACTTTCACTATTTCAAACCTGGGCATGTTCCAGGTGGATCATTTCATCGCAATCATCAACCCTCCGGAGGCCGCCATCCTGGCGGTGGGGAGCGTTCGGGACGAGGCTGTTGTAGTGAACGGGCAGATCGTTCCCGGCAAGCGGCTGCAGGTCACCTTGTCCGCAGACCACCGAGTGACTGACGGTGCAGAGGTCGCGCGCTGGCTGCAGGTCTTCCGCCAGTACATTGAGAATCCGGTCCATACCTTGGTCTAGCCGAGCAGGGATCAGGATCATGCGTGATGGCGCCTCGGCAGGGCGCTTTTCTTTTTGCCGGAGAGCGGAGGCTGGCTTTGCGGTTCAGCCTTCCCGAGTGTAAAATTCCGCGCCTCTGAGGAATGCAAGTATTAAGGTAGGTAGATTGGCCCGTGCGAGATTCTGTATGAACTATCCGTGCATGATGCTCGGTTCCAACCCATCTCATGACTGATCCCCTACGCGTCCTGGTTGTCGATGACGAGCGCGACACTCTGGACCTCATCGATCTCACTCTACGGACCGCAGGCTATGAGATCCATCTCGCCGGAAGTGGGGCTGAATGCCTGGAGATGCTCCGCAACGACAGCTTCGATATCGTCCTGTTGGACATCATGATGCCGGACATGTCTGGGTTTGATGTGCTGCGTGCGCTCAAGGAAGAGATGGACAACCATCCCCCGGTTGTGTTTCTTACCGCCAAGGCCATGCCCGAAGATCGACAAGAAGGGTTTGACCTGGGTGCCGACGACTTCCTGGCCAAGCCGGTTACGCGCGGCTCCCTCCTAGACACGATCAAGAAGCACACCGACTGAGCGTTTTCAATGTGGGACGCTGAATCCAGCCTGAAGTCACTCGAGGATGCCGCAGAGGAAATCGAGAGCTACCTGCTTTCTAAAGACGTCATCTGGGCTCGGAGCAGGCGCTCGAGCCTCTCGCTTGGATTGATTTCGCTGAATATCAGGTGGCTGGAGCCCACACTGAGGACCCATGATCAGGCACGCCTGCAAGTCGCAGAAAGCAAGCTGGCTGCCGTGCGCGACAGGTGGCGTGTAGCGTGGGAGCGGAAGGCGACCGCCGAGCTGCGCTCCCGGCTGAATCTGTGGAGGGGATATCTTGACGACCTGCAGGGGCGGCCCGGGCTCGGTAGTTCATACCCTCAGGAAGTTCGCAACCGGGCTATGGCGGTCGACCTGTTGGATGCTGCAGGTAACCAGCCCGAGATTAAGACCCTGACAGCCTCGCTCGATGCCATAGACGGCCGGTTCAGGGAAGGCTTCCAGCCAGGCGCTTTCGTTTGGGAGCAAGTTCCCGAATCTGCCTTCCCCTCGGAGCCGTATTGGTTTCTATACGGGCGACCCCGGAGCAGAAACTAGCTCGGCCCTGAATCCTCACTCGATACAAAAGAAAGCATGTAGCGCTTATGGAGTTATCCACGACGCTACGCAGATTATTTGGCTATGCGCAAGGTCAGCGCTAGACATAGTAGCGCATGATGGCCTTCGCCTCCGAAGGATCCGCTACTTTCTCAAAGCCGGCACGTTCAAACACCTTGGGAATCCCCATGAAACTTGACACGGGATCTAACCGCTTCCCGCGCGGCTTGGTGGGGTATGCCTCCACGATCTCGGCGCCGTGGTCCCTTGCATACTGAACGGCGCCCTCGAGCATCTTCGTGCCGATCCGCTCGTCGCGATGATCTTTGTGA
>JBGMQN010000098.1:0-2771 GCA_048054495.1 Anaerolineales bacterium | reverse complement strand
AACGGCGCCCTCGAGCATCTTCGTGCCGATCCGCTCGTCGCGATGATCTTTGTGAATGAAGAAACAGACGATCGACCAGACGGGCTTATCATCCACCGGCTTGAGTACACGCGACCGGTTTAAAGAGCCGAAATCCTCGCGCGGCGCCACCGAACACCATCCGAGCGGCTCGCCGCCTTCGTAACCAAGGATTCCCGGGACGACACCGGACTCGACAAGCCCTTTCATCGACTTGCGATTGCCCTTATTTCCATTGCGATCGAATTCAGAGCGCGTGATTCGCCACCACATGCACCAGCATCCGCTGTAGGCCCCGCTTGGGCCGAAGAGCTTCTCGAAGTCGTCCCAGCGATCTTCAGTGACTGGATGGAACTCCATAGGGCCTCCACGAACCGCGGATCCAAATCCGACCAGCTCCTGCATGATAAGCCAGTCTTGACGCTCGCAGGCAGATCAATGACGAGTCATGGTAGATGTGAGCCGATGGCAGATATCTTCTGGTCGGCGTATCTATTCGCCACCAAGCGCGATCCGCGCGCCGTGTGACACGAGAATGCCGCCGTCGGAGCACCGACCGGATTCGATTTCGTCGCAATGTTGGGAGTGTAACGAATTACGGAGTTGGGGTCGGGTCGTGAGCCGGCCAGGGGATGAGAACCCACTGAGTGTAGCCATGCTTTTCGGCGGTATACAAACGACCGCCTGAGGGCTCCAGGCAACCCGCCTCGTCTTGAACGATGATCGTGGTCTCCTCCCATTGCGTCGTGCGGAGTGGCGTGAAGATCAACTGCCCGTCCCGGCATAGCCAGGCCTCGATCAGGTAACCGCGGTCGTCGTCCGTGGTCATCCAGACGGCGTCCCAAGCGATCGTGACCTCGTCTTCGCTGACTCGGCTGGCCCGAACGTTGGTGGGTGGGTTGTAAAGTTCACCAAACGGCAGACGCGAGTAGTACGGTGGGGCATCCCGAAGATCGCCCCGGATTTCAAGGAATTCGGACTTCACCCAACACCGATCGAAGTAGGTCCACGGCTCCACGTAAGCCCATGTTCCCAGATCATTGCGGCCCACGATATCGACCCGCACATCGGGATACAAGCCCCATTCGTACAGGTAAGCCGCGCCGGGTCCATAGCGACAGTTGGACTGGACCAGAACCTTCGCCGCAATGGGTGCGAAAGTGGGCGTCAGGCTGGGAGTGGGCGTCTGAGAGGGCGTAGGAGTGATCGAAGGTGTGTAAATAGGAGTTGGTGTGTTCGTGATAGTGGCGGTTGCTGTGTGAGTCGGCGTGTTGGATGGAGTGGGAGTGGGTGTGCTCGTCGGTGTGTCGGTGTGAGTTGCGGTCGGGGTTTCTGATGGGATCGCAGTATGAGTTGGCGTAGGTTCGGGCGCCGCCAGGGCATCTCCCCCAAGCAGGAAACCAAACACGCCTCCCAGGAGAAACAAGCCGATCATCAATAGTGCTATGAGCCAGCGGGGCATGACACGAATCTACGCCGCGGTGAGCGGCAATGCAACTAGGATCTTGGGCGGATTCCCAATCGCTCCGCTGTGTGAATCAAGTCTCACGCGTCCAGACGATCTCGATTGCCTCTCGGCCTCCCAATGCCGCGGTGAGCAATGCCACCAGCTCCGGGTCCGCCCCTTCTAGCTCGAAGGCTTGAAGCAGCATGGGCGTGATCGCATAGTCGCGATCTTGGAGGTCCTCTTCTTCGAGCTGATCGATCAGGAATTGAAGCTGGTCTTCGCTGATCTCGCCCAGGGGTGTATCGCTACCTTTTTCTCGCAGTTCAATCATGGGTTGCACTCCTAGTTTGGTGAACGGATATGTTCGGACAGGTCCAGGACCACTGATTCTATTTCAGACGAGCCTTTGATCTCATAGATCTTGAGATGGGGAAACTGATTCTCATCGATGACCTTTCGGTACCGCCTCCGCCGTCGCCTGAAGGACGTGATGACCCACCAGATGATGGAATTCCGACTGAAAGCTATACGGAACGATTCGCGATTTCCGGCCCACATCTCCTCCCCACTAATCATTCGCCCGAACGTTCGCTTAATGGACCGCCACAAAACAACCAGGAAAGGCAGATTGAGCCAGACGAGATGTGTGGCCCTGTGCCATGTGACTTCCTGCGTGTAACTATAGTTGCCGTCCAGGACCCACTCCCCCCGTGCGACCTCACGCTTGACCCGCTCACGGAGTTCCGCCTTCGGTGTCTCAGTCCAATTAGGTCCCCAAGAGAGAGCATCTAGCTCAATATGGCGAATGCCGCAGGTCTCCGAAACCGTCCGGGCAAAGGTTGTTTTCCCCGAGCAGCTGGTCCCCACCACTAACACGCGCAGTTTCGTCATCTCTGCTGGGCGAGCCCCAGTATATCTCTACGAACAGAAAAGCCCCCGCAGGCGCTGTCGCGGCTAACCGTCCTCCACTCTCCAAACTCTCGCCAGTCCATGAGCCCGAGCCTGGCGAGAAAGTAGCGGGGCAGCATCCGGGCGTGGAACGCATTCGCCCGAAGGGCGATCTGATTGTGGCGCACCCAGCTGATCAAGCCCAGAGTTGGCGAGTTCCTGGTGAAAGTATCAACAAGATCCGAAACTACGATCACGAGAGGCGGACGCCCAGCGAGCCTGGAATGTCTTCGCTCACATACTCGTGCTGGATGTCATGCTGAGCCAGGAAGTCACCGAGAGTCAACGCTAGCACAAAGAGGATTGCAGCCAGTATGAAACCAGCCAACATGACGATCTTCTTAATTGGCGAACTCCC
>JBGMQN010000019.1:26014-31452 GCA_048054495.1 Anaerolineales bacterium | reverse complement strand
CCCGCGATCAGAGTGACGATGAACCCGGGCGCAGGCAGCACTACGGTGGCATTCGTAATAAGGGAGATCAAGAATATTCCGGGATATCCTAGAACCTCAAAGTTCTTGATCTCATCCTTTAGCAGCCAGCCCGCGACCGAGATGGCGATCACCGCCACCAGCGCCAACACGCGCAGCGCGGTGGTGCGCCAATCGTATTGGTGCAGCTCTCCTTCCTGGTGAACCTCTTCGCTCACTGTTTCGAGATCTCGATCGCCTCGATGGCTACCGCGGACGAGCCGGGATCGCTCGGATCCCGCTCCGGAATTGCGAGGACTACATCCATTCCCGAGGTCACATATCCAAAGACCGTGTGCTTGTCGTCAAGCCAGTCGGTTGCGATATGCGTGATAAAAAACTGCGACCCATTAGTGCCGGGTCCAGAATTGGCCATAGAAAGTACGCCGGGGCCATCGTGGCGTAAATCCGGATGGAATTCGTCTTCGAATTTGTAGCCGGGGCCTCCCGTACCTGTGCCGGTGGGGTCGCCGGTCTGCGCCATGAAGTTCTTGATCACACGATGGAAGATCACGCCGTCGTAGAAGCCTTCGCGTGCCAGGAAGGCGAAGTTGTTGACCGTGCGCGGCGCCTTGTCCGCGTAAAGTCTCAGCTCAATATTCCCGCCGGCAGTCTTGATCGTGGCATTGTAGGTGCGCTCGGGGTCAACGGTCATCGGTGGTGGAGAACTATATTGCTGTGAACCCATTTCTACCTCCCTCTCATCGGCTGTCGAGCAGGGCGGATACGCGGGCAACGACCATATCCATCGCCACCGTATTCAGCCCACCCTCCGGAATGATGACATCGGCGAAACGCTTTGAGGTTTCGACGAACTCTTCGTGCATTGGCCGTACGGTCGTCTCATACTGTTGGATGACCGATTCCATCGAGCGACCGCGCTCCTGAATGTCCCGCTGCAGCCGCCGGATAAAGCGGATGTCGGGCGGAGTGTCCACATAGATCTTCACATCAAACATGTCGCGCAGTCTGGGCTCAACAAAAACCAGGATTCCCTCCACCAGGATGACCTGATGGGGTTCAATAATTTGTGTTTCCTGGGTCCGTTCGTGGTGAGTGAAATCGTAAACCGGGGCTCTTACGGTCTCCCAGGTCTTGAGCTGCTCGATATGCTCAATGATGAGGTCGGTGTCGAGCGAGTCGGGGTGATCGAAGTTGACCGAATCCCGCTGAGCCAGGGGAAGGTCATTCAGGTCACGGTAGTACGCGTCGTGTGGGAGAAATGCGATGTGTTCGGCGCCGATGCGGCGCAGTACGACTTCCGCAATCGTGGTCTTGCCCGAGCCGGTTCCGCCCGCGATGCCGATCACGAGCGGCGGCGATCTGTCGGTCATGGGCGAATTATACGGTGCGGTCTGCCGGGGATGCGAGCGCGATCAGCAGATGCTTGCTACCTGGCCCGCGGTGAGTTGTCGAAGATCATCGGGCGATAAGCTGAAAATCGAGCGCGGCGTGCCCGCTGCGGCCCAAATTGTCTCGTACTGCAGCAAGTCCCGGTCGATTAAAGTCCGTATCGACTCCGGCAGTCCAATCGGCGCCACTCCGCCGATGCTGAAGCCGGTTACCTCGCGCACGAAGTTGGCGTCCGCCATTCGTACCGACTCTCCCACCAGCTGACTTACACGCTCGAGATCTGCGCGATTGTGGCCGCTCACCAGCACCAGATAAGGGCGGTCGGAATCGGGACCGCGGAATACCAAGGATTTCACAATCTGCCCCAGCTGGCAGCCAACCGCATCCGCAGCTTCCTGTGCGGTGCGGGTGCTCTGAGGTAGTTCAACCACCTCTAGTGAAAGCCCTGACCGATCCAGAGCCTCCTGCACGCGCTGCATGCTGGGTGAGATTTCTGCCATGGTTAGGGTGCGCGAGCCCTAAGCGTTCGGGCTCGCGAAAAGAGGGTGGGCCGATAGCGTTCTCAACTCATCCAGGAGCCACCAGCCGGAATCGAACCGGCGACCTAACGCTTACGAAGCGCTCGCTCTGCCAGCTGAGCTATGGTGGCGCAGTCGCCCTTTGGACCGGTCTAACCAGCTGCGCATAGCCATAATCATTGCGTCCGAAGCCATGCCGTGAAGGTCTCTCGATGGCTGCCGCTTGGCTATGCGAGCATGTCCGGTCTTGCGGGACGCGCGGGATTATACCAACCCCTCTGGAAAATACCGCGTTGAGCGGTGATAATCACACCATGCGAATCGCGATGCTTTCCTATCACACCTGCCCGCTCGCCACTCTCGGAGGCAAGGAAGCAGGTGGTATGAACGTGTACGTCCGTGAGCTCGTGCGTTCCCTCGGCCGGCGCGGCGTGGGCGCGGATGTCTTCACCAGGTCGCAGGACGAGCAGGTGCCCCATGTGCTGCATGATCTGGGCTATGGCAACCGGGTGGTGCATGTGCCCTCCGGTCCGGAGAACCCCCTCCCAAAGGATGACCTCCCCAACTACCTGACGGATTACGTCAGCTGGATAAAGAATTTCTCCGAAAGCAAGGATCTGCACTACGACGTGATCCACAGCCACTACTGGCTCAGTGGGGAAGCCGCACTGCTGCTGAGGGAAGAGTGGGGCGCCCCCTTCATCCAAATGTTCCACACCCTGGGAGAAATGAAAAATCAGGTGGCGCGCAGCCCATCTGAAACGGCCTCCCCTGCCAGGCTCGATAGTGAGAGACGCTTGCTTGCCGTGGCAGACCGGATCATTGCCTCAACCGAGGCCGAGCTGGCCCAATTTCGCTGGCTCTATCGCCAGGAGACCGACAAGGTGGAGATCATCGAGCCCGGGGTCGACACCGCCCACTTCTATCCAATACCGGTCGAGGAGGCCAGAGAGTTCGTGGAGGCGACGGGTGATCGGCGCATCATTCTATTCGTGGGGAGAATCGAACCGCTTAAGGGGCTCGACTCACTCTTGAACGCCATGGCGCTGCTCTATCAGCGCGGCCAGCACGATCTGCACTTGATGGTGATCGGCGGAGAGCCCGATGCGAACCCGGATGAGATTACCGCTGAGATGAACCGTCTCAAGGCATTAACGAGCGAATTGGAGCTGGAGGACGAGGTCACATTTCTTGGAAGACGCGACCAGGACGTGTTGCAGTACTACTACTCCGCGGCGGAGATCGTGGTCATGCCCTCACACTACGAATCGTTCGGGCTTGTCGCGCTCGAAGCCATGGCTTGTGGTACGCCGGTAGTCGCCTCCGAGACCGGCGGTCTGGTCTTTCTGGTCAAGAATGGTGAGACCGGACTCCACGTTCCCACGGCTGCCCCTCAGGCGTTGGCGGATAAGCTGCAGCACCTGCTTGAGAATGACGCCGAACTCCGTCGGATGGGCCAACAGGCCGCGAAGTATGCCCGTAAGTTCAAGTGGGGTAGGGTCGCTGAGCGCACGATCGAGGTGTACGAGGAGCTCGCAGGCGAGAGCGAGCGGGCTCAGTCTGCGGGTCAGTAGCGCCCGAATTACCTTCGGTCACATCCCCTGCAAAGATCACAAGGTTGCTTTAAGGCATCTGACCCCCAGCGTTAGATGGGGGTCAGTTGAGGAGGAGAGCAAACCGACAAATATGTTTTCTGGAGGGCGCTATGGTCGGAGCCGGTTTGCTACCCTAATTTATCACGAGCGAGCGCGCTAGTTCCTTACAGTGAACTTACACCCAAATCGATCCGGCCAAAGTCGATTTTCAAATCCCCCGCGGATGGGATGGATATGGTTCGGAAATCAGGCTAGAGTTAGTGCCATGAAAACCGAGGACCTGCTGCGTTATGAGGCCGAATTCCGGACCGTCAAGGCAGCGTTCCAAGCTACCCTCCTGGTCGTCGAGCTAGCAGCAGATAACAGAGCTCCTGGGAAGAACCCTACTCGTCGACGAAATCCTCCGGACACGCCTCAAGCACGCCCTGCGCGTCGATATTCGGCCGAGTTCCGCCCATGATCTCGACCGTTCCGCGGGCCAGGATGCAACTTCCCGGACCCACGGGATGCCTGGTGGTGCGATCGATAATGGCAAACGTGCCAGCTTCTTCGCTAAATATGGCTACGAATGGAATCTCGTCGCCCGCCCACCAGCGCTTAATTACGCCGTAGACACAGAGCTCGGCCCCCTCATCATCGAGTGTAACGGCATCCCACAATACACACCCTGATTCCGAGGAGGGTCTCCCACCGATCTCCGTCGGTAGGATCGCAGTTTCCTCGGTAACCGGCGGCAATGTGGGGGCTGGGCGCCGAGTCGGGGTGGGCTCTGGAATCGGCGTTTCTGTGGGAACATCTGTGGCGAGCGCTTCCGTGATGAAAGCACCTACCGGACCCTGAGAGAGTGCAAAAAGACCCCACAACGCAGCACCCAATACCGCGACGATGATTAACATTCTCACCACCCTCCCGGCCGCGCGTCGTATCCTGCCCGGAGGTCCTGAGACTACTGCTCTTAATTCGCTGACACCCTCAGTGCCTGCTGCCGATCGTCCGAAGTCATCCGTTTGTTCGACGAGCGGTCCGGTTCCCTCCCCCTCGGCTCCCGTCATCCAGATACTTGAATCCCCACCTGGGACTGGAGCCTCGACATACTCGGTCCCAGGTACGTCATAGGCTGAGAGCTCTTCAGCGAGCTCAGGCTCTTCTAAGAGTTCGGGCTCATCGTAGAGTGAGCGGCGGAGCTCCGACTGAGGCTCGTCGTAGAACGAGGGTTCCGGTTCAGGGTCGTGCAGGGCGCCCTCCTCAGCCCGATCGGGGTAGAGAAACGACTCCGCACCGAACCCTGCGGGAGGTACGCTCAGCTCCTCCGCCTCGAATTCCGCTGCGGCGGCAGCTATGGCGTCCGCTTCATCAGAGTCATCGTCGAGCAGATCTTGCCTGAGCGACTGGGCAAAATCGTCCGGGGTCGAAGTGATATCTACAAAGGGCGCTGCGTGCTGCGCTTCCGCAGCAAATACGGCCCGATCACAGTACCTGCACTGCTCTAAGTCGTTTTCGATCCACTCCGCGCAGTAGGGACACTTGCGCATCGACGTGAGCCAGAGCGGCGGCTCAAGCTCAGTGTGACAATGCCGGCAATAAATCGCCTCGTCCTGAATCTGCTGGGAGCAATTCGGACAATCTCGCATTCCATAGATTATTGTAGCTACCGAGAGGCCAGGCGCAATTTGCGCTATGGTCCCAGAAGCGCACGCTACGGAATTGCCCGCCCTTTGGGGAACTTCGGCTTAGAAGTGGTTTGTAGGAGACGAGCAATCAGGGTTTGGGCAGGCTCATACCAAGGAGAAGCGCTGAAGTCGTTGGCGCGATCTCGAGCTAGTATCTTGCCTGCCAACCCTCCGCAACATCGATCGCCTTAAGCTCTCCGGAATACACGCTCGTCCAGGGTCGCCCGCTGCCGTTGGCGATGGAG
>JBGMQN010000019.1:8673-25914 GCA_048054495.1 Anaerolineales bacterium | reverse complement strand
AAGCTCTCCGGAATACACGCTCGTCCAGGGTCGCCCGCTGCCGTTGGCGATGGAGGTCAATTCCTCGAGTCGCCCCACGGCCGTCGAGGTGAGGAAATGCTCCTGCTCTGCCGCGGGAAGCCCAGGTGCTTCCTGCCAGATCGCGCGGCCGGCCAGGAAGCCGGAGGCTCCGTTTTCACACGCCAATCTAGTCTGCAGGTTAAACGTGTCGTAACCGACTCCTGCGCTGAGCAGCACCCATGGCACTTCGGCCACCTCGGTTAGCTGCTTGCATTGATCGGCCATCTTGGCCTCGTCCTTCTCAAAGTCTGGATCGGCCGGAAATTCGGCCTTGAGTACATCGATGCCCAGGGGGCACAGCTGGCGGGCGGTTTCGATCACCATCTCGGGCTTGAGTTCTGCAAACTCGGCGGTACCCTTTTTGGGGCCATCGACAATGTTATAGGTCATCGGTTCCACAAGCATGGGAATGTCATGCACGCGACATTCTTCAGCGGCCTGTACGATAAATTGCTCCTGCTGCTTGGCGGTGGCGCTCCCCGGGTTGTAGTAGAGCAGAATCTTCACCGCCGAGGCGCCCATGCGCTTGATCTTATCCACACCCCAGCCTTCGGCAACAGCCGTGACGCGATCGCCTTCAGAATCTGTGTAGCCTGTCGCCTCTAGGCTAACCAGAAACCCCTGGGATCCCGAAATGTGGTTGCCCTGCAAGGCCGGCGCGGCGCCGAACACGGGGTCGATCAGGACTGCGCTGGAATGCGGAGCGAGGGCATTCAACAGCTTCACCTTGTAATCGACCATGTCCTGGTAACCGACCGATTTCGGATCCTCGGGATTTAGCGCCCTTTGAAGTGAGCCGCGATGATCGAGGGCCGTGATGGTGAAGAGGTCATGCGGATTTGCGATCTCCTGTAGTCCGCGCAGCTTCCCAAGACTTAGCAACTTATCCATCTAACCTCCTGGAGCAAGATACTTATTCTACCGAGAGTGAAGGGAGTCCCTTCGCCTATCCATAGGATTTGCGCAGTGAATCACTCCGACTCCACTATACGAATGGGAAGTGTACCCCTCCTCACAGCTGCCTATCTCAGCCGCAGAAAGCGATAGTTTCAGCTTGGAGATTCCCATGAAATCTTCATGTATGAGAAGGAATCTCAGGTGATAAACTGCACGACGACGGCTGATCGATTTGATTAGTCGTTTTATTGATTCATGGTCTCTTCCTTGCAATGACCGAATGAGTACAATAGTGCGGTTTTACGCTAGGAGGCATGGCATCTGAGCCGCGGTACCAGATCGGATCGAACTAAGTGGGCCGTTGTGGCGCTCACGGCTGGCTTTGTGGTCACCATCCTCGTGCTTGGCGTCCTCGTGCACTCGATCACCCGGGACCTGAGTGCGGCCTGGACCGGCACCGGATTTAACCCGTTCCAAGTGGTTGCTTCCAGAGACAATGGAAATGGGCAACCGCCGCTGCCCGGTGACCCTACGCCAACCATCCCGCTACCGGAAGTCACCCCTGTTCCCTGGAACGGGAAAACACGCGTCACGATCTTGCTCTTGGGGCTTGATTTTCGTGATTGGCAGAACGCGGTGGGAGCGCCGCGCTCGGACACCATGATCCTGGTCTCTATCGATCCGGTCACTCGAAAGGTGAGCATTCTCTCCATTCCACGCGACCTATGGATCGAGATCCCGGGGTTCAGGCACAACCGCATCAACACCGCCTACAGCTCAGGCGAAGGGAACCGCCTGCCAGGCGGCGGACCGGGCCTGGCGATGAAGGCGGTCGAGAGCCTGGTGGGCGTCCCCATCCAATACTATGCGGTGGTCGACTTCGGCACGTTCGAGCGCCTCATCGATGAGATCGGGGGAGTGGACGTGCTGGTTAAGGATCGGATCAAGATCTCGCCCCTCGGCCGGCCAAGCCGGTGGTTGGAAGCCAAGCCATATCACCTGGATGGCGCCGAGACCTTGGCCTACGCTCGCACGCGGCGTGGCCCCGGCGGCGATTTCTCGCGCGCGGAGCGGCAGCAGCAGGTGGCCCTGGCTATCCTGGATCGGGTGGTGGGATTCGACATGATCGGACAGCTGGTTGCCAAGGCTCCTATCCTCTATCAGCAACTGGCATCCGGCGTACGTACAAACATGTCGCTGGATGAGATGATTGCACTGGCCTGGTTGGGCGCTTCCATCGACAAGGCGGATATCCAGCAAGAAGTGATATCGCCGCCGAATATGGTGGGCTTCCACACCACGGATACAGGAGCGAAGGTGCTGCGGCCGGTGCCGTCCGAGATTCGCAAACTCCGCGACAAGCTGTTTGTCGACACGAGCTTGATCAGCCAATGACCGGAAGGTGCTGGGATCGAAGCTCGATACACGCGACCGTCATTGCGCATACGCATGGATTGAGATCTCGCGAGGGCTCCGATGAGCAATTTTGAGGAGACCGGCCCCCTCCGACCTCCGGTTCAACCAGAACCAGAGCAAGGGAGCTCTTCGCGCGGTTGGTTGCTATGGGCCGCAGGCGTGCTCCTGTTTGGCATCGCCGTGCTGAGCGTCGGGGGCATCTCGGGATACGCCTCCGGCCTCGATCAGCGGAACGCGCGCAATGACTCCGAGACATCGCTCATCGTTCAAGAGCAATTCGATCTGGGAGTGCAAGACCTTTTGGAAGGGCGCTACGAGCTCGCGCGGCAGCGGTTTGCCTATATCATGGAAATCGAGCCTGACAACAGCGCCGCGCGTGAGCTCCTGAGCGAAGCGCTTATTGCGCTCGATCAACCCACGCCGACTCCCTCCCCAACTCCCAGCCCTACGCGCAACGTCAGCCCCACCCCTACTCTGGATCTTGGCTCAATGGACGGATTGTTCGCCGCTGCTCAAACCGCGCACGGTGCCGGCGATTACGACGCGGCGGCCGAAATGCTCGTGACAATCATCGCCGAGGCGCCGGATTTTCGGCGTGAGGAAGTGAACCAGCTGCTCTTCACCGTCCTGCGCAATCGCGGCCTGGATAAGATCTGGAAGGGGGACCAGGAGCAAGGCATCTACGATCTGACACTTGCAGAACGTCTATTCCCATTGGACAGCCAGGCCTCCAGTTGGCGCACATCGGCTGCCTTCTACCTATTTGCTAACAGCTACTTTGGCCTGGACTGGCAGTTGGCAACGGAGTACTTCTCGCAAATCTGCTCCGCCGCCATCTGGGATTCCTGCTGGAAATACTCGCAGGCGGCCTGGGAATACGGCAACAAACTCATGGAGGCGGAGGACCCTTGCGCGGCGGAAAGACAGTATGGCGCCTCCCTCCAGACCCGCGAGGATGCCGGAAAGGCACCCACAGCAACAGAGGCCTTCGCTATTTGTCTGACGGCCACCGCGCCCGCACCCAGCCCCACACCCAGCCCGACCATCGATCTCACAACCACCGTAACCCCATCTCCAGGGCCCTCACCGACCCCGACAGTCACGGAGACCACAGGACCCAGCCCCACGCCGTCGGAGACCGCGACGCCTACTTCGACACTGTCCCCAACTCCCACTACAGGTACCCCTTGAGGTTTGACGGCGCAGATTTCATCCAATACCACCCGGGCCTTTGCCCGGACCGCGCCCCACAGTTGCCGCCTCGACCCGCGTTCGGTCGCGGACACCGGCGCGCGCGGCCCGTGCCGAGCCTGTGCTCAAGCCCGACTCCAACCTCGGGGGGTAGAATACGGATCCAAGCCTAGATCCCATATCTGACCCTATGACGTCTCAATACGATTACGACCTGTTTGTGATCGGCTCTGGCCCGGGGGGCCAGCGAGCCGCCATCCAGGCTGCCAAGTTAGGAAAGCGGGTGGCGATCGCAGAGCGTAAAACCGTCGTCGGCGGAGCATGGATCAATACCGGCACTATCCCGAGCAAGACGCTGCGGGAGGCGGTGCTTTATCTATCCGGCTATCGTTTGCGCGGGATCTACGGGATGGCTTACTCCGTTAAGCAGGATATCAGCATGTCTGACCTGCTGGTTCGGACCGACTATGTGGTGCGAAACGAGCTCGATGTAGCGCGCCATCAGCTCCAACGCAACGGAGTGGAGTTGATCACCGCCGAGGCTTCTTTCGTCGATGCGAACACGCTTAGCCTGGCTTCGGTGACGGAAAGCGGCCATCGGACCGTGATCGCCGACAAGATCGTGGTGGCGACCGGTTCCAGCGCCACGCGCGACCCGGATATCGCCTTCGACGGAAGGCGAATTCTGGCCAGCAGCGATATTCCGAAACTAGATGTCATTCCAAAGACCATGGCGGTCGTTGGGGCGGGCGTTATCGGTAGTGAGTATGCCTCGATGTTCGCTACGCTCGGCGTGCGCGTAACCCTGATCGACAAGCGGCAGCGGCTGCTCGACTTCGTCGATGCCGAGATAGTGGACACGCTCGTCTACCACCTGCGAGAGAATCGGGTCACTATGCGCCTCGGGGAAGAAGTCACAGCCATCGAGCTGATCGAAACCGATCTGGGCGAGCAGGTGCGGATACACCTGGCAAGCGGCAAGAAACTTACGACCGAGCAAGCGCTTTACAGTATCGGCCGCACGGGAGCCACCCAGAAGCTCGGGCTCGATGCGGTGGGAATTCAGCCGGATGAGCGAGGGCGAATTATCGTCAATGAGCACTACCAGACCGAGGTTCCCAGCATTTATGCCGTCGGAGATGTCATCGGTTTCCCAAGCCTGGCGTCTACTTCAATGGAACAGGGGAGGCTGGCGGCTCGCCACGCATTCGGGATTGAAAGTGAGAGCCTCCCGGAGCTTTTCCCGTACGGTATCTATACCATTCCAGAGATCTCTATTGTGGGCAAGAACGAGCAGGAGCTGACTGAAGCCGGCGTTCCCTACGAAGTGGGGAAGGCCAGCTATAGGGAGATCGCACGCGGCCAGATCATCGGCGATAGCAGCGGGCTGCTCAAGCTCGTGTTCCGCCTTGGCACCGGTGAGCTACTGGGAGTGCATATTATTGGAGAGGGATCTAGCGAGCTGATCCACATCGGGCAGGCGGTTCTCGCCTATGGTGGAAAGGTGGATTACTTTATCAATACCGTCTTCAACTACCCGACCCTGGCGGAGGGCTACAAGACGGCCGCTTTCGATGGCATCAACCGCATGGGCTCGTCCCAAGATACGATTTCCATCCAGCCCATGGGCAAAGAGGCCTCCGGCTGAGCGAATTCCTCTACCGCCAGACGCATACTATTACCACGGCTAACGCGCGAAGAGCCAGTTCTGGCGGCTAGCTCGCCCTGTGCTCTTTGGGGATCGTCAGCTTCGCATCGATAAAGGTTTTGTGGGGCAAGCGCAATGCGTTTGCGATAGTGCGGATCTCCTCGATCTCTTCGTTCGACACGCGACCGTCGGCGTCCGCCACCGCGAAAAGCACCTTGAGAAACTCCACGCGCTGCTCCTCGCGCGTGCCCTCGAAGAATTCCCGCGTCAGTCGATAGTAGTCCATGTCAGGGCCGATCTCGGATACCGCCACCTCGACCACAAACGCGGCTTGATCGCCGCTTAAGCTCCAGCCCGTCTGTAGCGCCTTCGCCATGGATGCGGTTTCCTCGTCGGTTACATCCAAATCGACGTGCGCCACTCGCGCCATGAGGCCGCCGGCCAATGAAAGCAGCCGCAATTCGGAATCCGGGATTTCAATTCCTGGCGCCTTTCCGTCGTCGCCCTCCATCCGGAGCTGCAGCCCGTAGTACACCTTGTTCTTGATGTAGTCCTCGAAATGATCTTCGCGGTTGGGAGCCTCGCGCAGGGCTTCCTCGCGGCGGGAAACCGGGCCTGAGAGGAGACGGCCCACCTGGCCGAACACGCCGACGCCGACCGAATCGATCTCGTCCTTGATCGAATCGACGACCTCCCGCTCTTCATCCGTGATGACTCCATCCGCGCTGGCCAGTTCTTCGAGCGCCTGCTTGGCAAGCGCCTTGTCCGCGGACGATTGAAGCTGGCCCTTGAGTTGATCCACCAGCCGCTCGCGCTCCGCATCACCGATGGGCGATTCGATGTACATCTCGAGCATGGCCCACTCGCGGCCGGTCAGTTCGGGCAACCTGAACAGGAGATCCTTCAGGTTATTGATCTCTTCGTTCGAGACCTCATGATCTGCCCAGGCGGCCGCGATGATCACCTTGCCGAGCGTTAAGATGAGTTCTGAGTTTGATATAGTGCACCTCCGCAACCAAGGATTATAACTTCTGTGTCCTCCGGAGTTTGAGAGCGCGCCTACGCGCCTGGGCCGCGGATTTCCGTACTACAATTTGCCCTTGTTCCTGTAGAAGTGGGAGTAACCATGAGAATCAGCTACCTGGCAGCATCCGTCTCCGAGTCTGCAACCATGAAGTTTAACGACCGAGCCAACCAGCTGCGAGCAGAGGGGAAGCCGGTAATCCACCTAGGTATCGGAGAACCCAAGAATAGAGCGCCGGAGACCGCGCTCGCCGCCTCTTCCGACAAACTGGAAGACGGATACATCAAGTACACCGCTGCCGCAGGCCTTCCCTCACTGCGTAGAGCCATCGCGGATTACACGACGGAACGCTACGGCAGGGAGGTTCCGCAGACGAACGTAGTTGCCTCAAACGGGTCGAAGCACGCGCTATTCAACGTGCTGATGGCGATTGTCAATCCCGGCGACAAGGTGCTTATGCCGGTGCCCTACTGGGTCACCTATCCGGAAATGGTGAAACTGGTACGAGGAAGCCCCACTTTCGTTCAACCAGAGCCGGGTTCGCTCATGCCGGATGTCGACTCCGTAATCCAGGCGGTAGACGACAACACGGCCGCGATCCTGCTCAACAGCCCCAACAATCCTTCCGGGATGGTTGCTTCAGGTGCTTTTCTGGAGAAGTTGGTCGAGTTTTGCGAGGACCGGGGGGTATACCTCATCATGGATGACATCTATCGCGAGCTGGTGTTTGACGGCCGCGAGGCACCCTCCGCCTATCGCTATTCCAGCATGGATGTTGACTCCTCGCATGTCATTGTCATTAGCGGAGTCTCAAAGCTCTATGGGATGACCGGATTCCGCCTGGGCTGGTCCGTCGCACCCGCCGAAGTGACTTCCGCCATCAACAGGCTTCAGGGACAAATGACCTCGAACGCTTCGGTCATCTCTCAGGCCGCCGCAGAAGGCGCCCTGACGGGGGATCAGAATGTGGTTCAGGAGCTCCGCGCGCACCTTGAAGCCAATCGCGATCGGCTGCTGGAGGAATTGGCCGATCTAGACGGTCTGAAGGTCGAGCGGTCGCAGGGAGGCCTCTATAGCTTTCCCGACTTTTCGGCTTTCAATCCCGACTCACTGGCGCTCGCAGAATTCTTGTTAGAGAAAGCACTGGTCGTGACCGTGCCGGGTGTCGAATTTGGTATGGATGGCCATCTCCGCTTGGGGTTCGCCGGCACTGCACAAGATGTGGTGGAAGGCGCCCGTCGCATTAAGTGGGCGCTCGATCCCGGTCAGCCGCCCGAAATAACAATGGGCGATGAAGTTGTGACCCGAGATTGGAATTAGCCGCTAACAGAGAAGGGTAAACGAGATGGAATGGATCACCGATCCTGAGATATGGATCGCACTGCTCACCTTGACCGCACTCGAGATCGTGCTTGGGATCGACAACATCATCTTCATCTCGATCCTGGCGGGCAAGCTGCCGCGCGATCAGCAGGATAAGGCGCGGCAGGTGGGCCTGCTCATGGCCATGTTGGTGCGCATCGCGCTGCTCTTCTCCTTGAGCTGGCTGGTGGGGCTGACGGACCCGCTCTTCACGGTCTTTGGATTTGAGGTCACGGGACGCGGCCTGATTCTCATCGGAGGCGGGCTGTTCCTGCTCGCCAAAGCCACCTATGAGATTCACGACAAGCTGGAGAACGAATCGGGATACCGCTCGGCCGCGGTGAAGGCGACGTTTGGGGCGGTTTTGATACAGATCGTGCTGCTGGATGTCGTGTTTTCTCTGGATTCGGTGCTGACCGCAGTCGGCATGTCCAATGAGATCTGGGTAATGGTAACGGCGGTGATCATCGCAGTCTTGATCATGCTGGTCGCCTCCGGGCCCATCAGCGAGTTCGTAAACGAGCGCCCGACGATCAAGGTCCTTGCCCTCAGCTTTTTGCTGCTGGTGGGTTTTTCGCTCGTGGCGGAAGGTCTGGGTGTCGAAATTCCGAAGGGCTACATCTACTTCGCCATGTTCTTCTCGCTGCTCGTGGAAATGATCAACCTGCGAATTCGGAGACCAGCCGCAGATCCGGTTCATCTACGGCAGCGCTACGTAGCAGGAAATGGGGACGAAGGTGCTGCGGCTCCGGCAGGGGGCTAGATCGGGAAACCGAATCACAATCGTGACCAGTCTCCCCCCTGCTTGCGTCATTTCACGCTCTGACGCAGACTTGAGTCATGAGCTGGATCGAGACCCCCGTTCATCGCCTGGCCTTGCTTGCGGCTCTTGCCGTGACTCTCGCGCTCAGCGCATGCAGCGGCCTGGCCGGTGAACAAATCGAACCTACCCTCGAAGTCGTTCCTCCGACGGACGCTCCCGTTCCCAGCGAGACCCCTACGCCGGAGCCGACCGCTACCGAGACTCCAACGCCGGTGCCTACGGCCACGGCAACCGAAACCCCGCTGCCTACGGCGACGTCCACCGAAACCTACACACCAACTCCCCTGCCTGCAGGATGGGTAGAGGTTCCGGACGTTATCGGCATGTACTATCGAGACGCTCGAAATCTCATCATTCGCCGCGGGTTAAATTTTGTTTACCGAGACGTCCTGGATCTGGATCTCCCCACTGGCACCATCCTCATCCAGAATCCCATTCCGGGGGTGGGCAAGCCGGCGGGGACGCTGGTATTTCTCTTTCGCACCTTTCAGGCGCCTCCGGCGTTGGTGAACACGATCTGCTATCCGCTGCGGCTGATCACGACCGGCGGCAGATTGTTGTTCTACGTCGATCTCGAGCAAGACCAAACCTACGAGATCCGCACCGACTTCCCATATGGGGAGACTTACATCTTCGACTCACAGATGTTCTTGCTCGACTCCTTTGTAAACAGCAAGAAAGACACGGTGGATTTTGTGGCACCCTTCACCGCGCGCTACGTCATCGCGCTCGGGCCCTATTCCATCACCCAGCGCGATCTGGACGAGAGCAACGGCGCGGTGAATGCTGGATGCCTGTACGTGATCCCGGTCGAAGCGTGAGGCTCGAGGCCGACCTTTTGCACTCCACCTCCCACAGATGAACTGGAAATTCGTATTCCGCGGCACATTGTTCGTGCTGGTTGTACTCTCGGCACTCGTCTTTATTGCCTATCGATCACTGCCCCGGCTGTTACCGTCTGTTCCCTACGGTCCGACGCCGCGGCCTCCTACGATTACCGCTCTAAGGGGCAACCTGCCTGTGGGCTGGCCGGGGATGGAGGCCTACGCCACCTACGAGGGGTCGGGGCCCGTGCTTGCGGGCAGCGCATTTATTTTTCGGCTGCCGTCGGGAGAGACGGTGGCGGCTGCTGCGGCCCACAGCTTCGACCTGGCAGGTGGATTGAGGAGCGTACAGCTCCGCGCTGATGACTCCTCACTAGAGTTGGATGTGCTGCACGGGATGCCCGGGGAACCCCGAACGTTCAGCATGAACCTGACCAAGGACTACGTGCTCTTTGCAGTTCAGGAACCGAACCCACCTGCCGTGATTCTGGTGCCCGACGATCGTGGGTTCCCTCAGCCTGGCGAGCGAATCGTGCTTTATCCAGGTGTCGGAGGCGAGAACGGAAAACGCTGGGGAACCATTCTTGAATCCGACCGCAACGGGGCGTGGGCTGTGATGGACGAGGCCTTCGAGCCGGGCATGATGAGCGGCTCGCCGATCGTCAGCCTTCACACCGGACGAGTGGTCGGGATGGCCGTGGCGGCGGGCCTGCAAGAGGGTCACACCGTGATCGGGATGCACCCCATCGGCTCACTGGTCGAGAAGGGGCTTGAGGCGGTCGACTTTATCCCGCTTTCAGAATACGAAGAATAGTAGCCCAGCTGAGAATCGAGTTCTCGGCTGTCGTGAATAGATAGCCGCAGACTCCTCCGCGCCAACACTCCAAACAGGGACTACTCGCTGAATGAGAAGGTGTAGCTGGCCGGCTGGCGCGTAAAGCGCGTCGTAGGAACGATCACCAGCACGCCCGCCCCATCCTCGCGGATGTCAATTGGGATCTGAGCCGTGTTGTTTACGCCGATGGGAATGTATTCGACAGTCGTCTCATCCTCCAGCGATATCCAGGCCAATTCGAAGGTTTGCGGCAGCACGTTCGTGATGCGCACCCATCCCTCAGCCTCCCAGCCGCCGTCGTCTGCCTCGAGGTCCGTGAAGTATCCGATCTCCGGAATGGAGATATCGTCGATCATCATCCCCTCACCATTCACGGCCGCATCCGTCACGTACTCAAACCGCAGCAGGATCTCTTTCCCCGCGTACTCCGAAAGATCCACCATCTCCTCGATCCACTCTGAGCCGCGCGTCTTGGATGTATAGCCCCAGCCGAAGCTGTTCCCGTTTGGGTTGCTGTCGGTTCCTGAGGGGGTTTGAACAAATTCCCACGTAGCACCATCATCCTGCGAGGCGAGCAGAAAAACGTAATCCCAATCACGCTCGATGTCGTACCAGGTCTGGAAGCTCAAGCTAACCGGGCCGCTGACATCCGTCAGATCAAAGGCTCGCGTCAGGCGCATGTTCGAGGTGTCGCCCTTGTTGGACCAGAAGCTGTATTCGCCGGAGTACGGATCCACCGCCAATACCTGAGTCTCCTCGGCGCCGTCGAATTCCAATGTTCGCTGACCCTCGCAGATCAAACGGATGTAGTGCACACCGTATTGGCTGACCAGTCGCTCTTCCTGCTCGGTGGGGCAGTCTATCAAGGTTTCCGTTTGGCGGGTCTTGCGCAGGTCGCCGAAGGCGTCGTACGAGAAGCGTCCATCCGCCACATCGCTGTCGTTCAGATAGTTCGTGATGACCCAATCCAGGACCGCCTCGTCCGCTCCGATAGACTCACCGGTCAGCGGATCTGTGGTCCCCGCAGCTTCAAACACAAGGTCGATGCTCTCCAGGCCGTTGGCAGGATGCGCGACCAAGTCCTTGACACGGTCTTCTCCGTAGCGGTCGAGGAAATAAAGCATGAAGAGCGAGGCCGCACCGTAGTTGGGTCCGGTGTCATCCGGATCCCAATCGTTCAAGGACCGGTCCGGATCGTCCGTGTAGAGCGGGTGGTTGCGGGCTGTGCCGAGGCGATTGACGTGCACCGCCAGCTCGGAGAGTCCCTCATTGACCCAGGAGGTCTCGTCGCGATCGATGTTCCAATGGATCATGTGCTGGAATTCGTGGGCCAGGACCTGGTAGGTGAAATCCTCGCCAAGGTCCAGATTGCCGGCGTTGAAATAAAACATCTCGTGGCCGTTAGAGTCCTCTCGCACGACGGGGGGCAGCGAGTCAACGGATGAGAAGTACCCTGCAATTCCGAGTCCCAGGCCGCCCGCATACAGGATGTAGATGTGAGGGTCACCGTCTATTCCGGGAGTCCATTCGCTGCCGAAGAACTCGCGGGTGGTGGGGTAGATTCGATTCTCGAAGGTCTCCGCCAATCGTTCCAGATCGTCCGGATCGTAGGAGATCCCGTCCTGGATCCAGAAATAGGCGTGATCGGTGACGTATTGCAGGGTAGCCTGCACTTCAAACTGCTCATTCGTGTCCTGGTTGCCTGCATTGAAGACTTCGCGTGCGCCCACTTGAAGCGGCGCGGCAGGGGGCTCCAATGTTTCCGGGATCTCCTGCGTCAAGCCCTTTAGCCTGCGCGCCAGGTCGATCGGGTCTGCGGAGGGGACCTCTTCTGATTCCAGGAGCTCGAGTGTCTCTGAGTCGACCTCGATCGCCTCAATCGTCGGTGAGGGGATCGCGGTGTCTGTTGGCTCGGCGGCAGCAGTGGCTGCTGTGGTGGGAGCCGGCGCCGCGGTAGGCGACGGAGTGGGCGCGGTGCTGCAGCCGGCGAGGATCGCCGCGGCAATTACCGCTAGCACGATTGGGGAGCGTTTCATTCTCGGATTATCCATAGCGACCGGCAATTCTACATCACCCAGCCGGACAACGGCAGTTAGTCAATTGAAGGAAAGGCGATCCGCTAGGGCCAGAAGATGGGCAGGAAGATCAGCGTGACGATCAGCACGACCGCCGTCAGGGGCAGACCGACCTTCAGGTAGTCGCTGAACTTGTAGCCGCCGGGGCCCATGACCAGGCTGTTGGTCGGATGAGCGACGGGGCTTAAGAAACTGGCGGAGGCGGAGATTGCGATCACCATCGCCAGCGATTGAACGGGGATTCCCAGGTCGAAGGCGGTGTTGATTGCGATGGGCGCCATGAGCACCGTAACCGCCGCATTGGGCATAATCTGCGAGGCGGCCGCCGTCAGTACGAACAGCGCGGTCACAACCGCCGCCGTGCCCGCCTCCCCGACCAGATCAACGACTTGTGAGGCAACGAAAGCCGCAGTGCCGCTTTGCTCCAAGGCGATCCCCAGCGGCAGCATGCCCGCGATGAGGAACACCGCCCGCCAATCGATATCGCGATAGGCTTCCTCCATGGTCAGGCAGCGCGTAAGCACCATGGCCGTGGCGCCCACAACTGCCGCAATGGCGATCGAAACCCAGCCGAGAATTACCGGTAGAAGCACGCCCGCCATGATCAGCGCTGCCACCGGGGCCTTCGAAATGCGCGGTGCCTCCTGCGCCTCCCGCGTAAGTACAAGAAAATCGGGCTCGCTGCCCAGAACGATCAGCCGCTCGCGGGATCCATGCAGCAGCAGGGCATCGCCGAACTTCAAGGGAAAGTCGCGCAGGTTCGATCGGTGGGGGGTTCCCCCACGCCAGATGGCCAGGACGCTCAAACCGTACTTGTCCCGAAAGTGCAGCTGCCGAAGGGTCTTGCCATCCAATGTCGCGGAGGGCGAGAGCACGACGCCCGCCAGGCCCACCCGATCGCTTTCAAGCATTTCCGTATCGATGGTCCGCTCCGTATCGACGATGAGGTCTCGAAGCCCGCGCAGGGTTTCGAGATCCTCCGGCCCTCCCTCCACCAGCAGCCGATCCCCGCCCTCAACCACCTCATCCGGTTGAGGGGCCAGCTTGGTCTTCTCGTTTCTCACGATTCCCAGGACCGAGAGGCCGAAGGCATCGCTCAGATGGCTTTCCTCCAGGCTCTTGCCCGCGAGGTTCGATTGCGCGGGGATGCTCAGAGCCAGCAGGCGTTCGTGAAGCTCATATCGCTCCTGAACCTGCTCAATGCTGATCCGGTCGATGGACTGGAACTCGAGGATGCCGCGCAAGAATTTGAGCTGCACGAGGGTGGCCTGGATCAGCAGGCGATCCTCGGCGCTCAGTGGTTGGTCGGCGAGGGCGGCATGCCGGACCTTGCCGTCGCGGCGAATGGCCAGAATGTTCACGCCGAACTGGTGGCGGAACCCGCTCTGAAGCAGGGTACGGCCTACCAGCGGAGAGCTTGGGGCGATCTGAACTTCTGCAAATGCCGTGTCAGGTGAAACGAGCGACGCCAAATCGACGGCCTGCTCGTCGACCTGCAGATTGTCGCTGCCGTGGAGCTCCTGCAGGCGATCGAGACGACCCTCAACGATCAAATCGTCGCCGGCCTGCAGCACAGCGCTTGGTCCGGGCGCCAGCTGCCGCTCATCCTCTCGCATAATGGCCAGCACATTGAGTCCCAACGCAGCGCCCAACCGGCTGGCGGCCAGAGTCCGACCCGCCAATTCGGAGCCTTCGCCAATCTTGACGAAACACATGCGTTCCTGGAAGCCAAATATCATGCCCAAATCGGCTTCCTTTGTCTCCTTGGTGATGTCGCGACGGGGCAGCAGGTATCTCCCCACCAGCACCATGAAGGCCACCCCCGCCAGCATGACCGGGACGCCCACGAGGGCGAAGTCAAAGAACGCGAACGATTCGAAACCGAATTCCACCACCGCATCGTCGATCAAGATGTTCGATGGTGTCCCGATGAGAGTCGTGAGACCTCCCAGCAGCGCCCCATATGCCAGCGGCATCAGCAATCGGGAGGGGGCGGTTCCGGTGCGTCGCGCCAGGTCCATGATCACCGGGAGCAGCAGGGCCGCTACCCCTACATTGTTCACGAAGGCTGACATCACGCCCGCGGTCAGCATGATGACCGCGATCATGCGCGCCTCGCCGCCGCCCGCCAACTTGAACACCTGGTCGCCCAGGATGTTGGCCACCCCTGTTCGAGTTAGGCCGCCGCTCAAGATAAAGACCGCCCAAACCGTAATAACCGCCGAGCTGCTAAACCCGGAGAGGGCCTGGGCATCGGTCACCACACCGGAGAGCGCCAGGCTGGCAAGGACCATGAGCGCGACCACATCCATCCTGACCTTCTCGCTGACGAGAAGCACGAAGGCGAAGAACAGGATGGCCAGAACGATTCCCATATCGGTGGTCATTCGGCTATCTCAATTGAAGGCGCTGGCTCAGGCATGGATGGGTCCGAAAACGATGCCGCAGCGGAATTCCATTTGCAGCCAATTTCCGTCATCAATTCCGCGCCGGGTTCTGCGCATAGCCATCCCGATGAAAGGCTCTTTCGGGATGCCGCTCGTATCTTGTTGGGTCGTGCGGTGCAGGCCTCCGAGCAATCAGGAGGCGGCCCTCTTTTCGCCACCTGCTGGGGTCAGGTGGTCGTTAAGCAGTTGCTTCGCGTGCTCCACGATCTCGTGCGTCAACTCGCGCGCATCTCGATCTCCAGCCACAATCGGTTTCCCGTAGCTCAGGCGGGTGGTAACCGAAATGCCATAGGGAAATAGCGCCTGCCGGATCACTTGAGTTATCTCGGCAAGCAGCTGCCGCTTGCGCGGATCCCTCGGCCAGCGAGCGACTGGATTGCGCAGGCTGCCGCGAGCGAGAACGCCGCTGACGATCGTTGTGACGATGTTGGCCTCTGGGACGGAGCGTGCGATCAGTCCCAGGCTGGCCGACCATCGCGATAACGAATCCATGGCCCCTGGAAGCCAGGCCGGATCCGGCTCCACCTTCCCTCTGGGAAAGATCAGCAGGGCGCCTCCTTCTCGCAGGTGGCGAATGCTGGACCGAACCACTTCCATGCGCTTGTGCGGTTCGAACGGGTCGGTGTAAATCAGATGCTGGGCCGAGTTTGTCAGGCTGCGGATAAATGGCAGGGCGCTGATCACGATCTTCAAATCATTGCGTGGAAGGCTGGCCGCGATCGCCAACCCATCCGCAGAGCCGGGGTGATTGGATACCACAAGAAGCGGACCGGAGGTGGGGACTTGTTGCTGGCCCTCAACTTCCAGGCGGTTCACCAGCCGCGGCAGTACTTTCCCGGCGGCCTGCCGGAGGCCGGACTCGGCCACCGTCCGATCAAATTCCGAAGCCCACTCGGCGAAGCGATGCAAAGGAGCCCACAGCACCGGATTCATCAGGTGACGGAGGCGCGTGTCGGGAGAAAGGCCAAGCACCTTCCAGATCTCCAGGGAAAGCTCCTGCATCAGCTCACGCGGGGTGGGGTATTCGGTCTGGTTCATCGGGCGGTTCTCATTATAGCCCTGCATCCGCGGCGATGGCGCGATCGGGGTTGACCTGCACCACCCCTGCCCACAGAATAGGGTAACGGAGGAAGCATGGACATCTCGCTGAAGGACAAGGTCGCCATCGTTACGGGCGCCTCACATGGAATTGGTCGTGCGATCGCGGGGGCTTATGCCGCCGCCGGAGCCAATGTGGTGTTGGCGAGCAGGAAGCAGGAGGGGCTGGACGCAGCAGCAGGTGAGATCCAGGCTGAGGGCGGCTCGGCACTTCCCATCGCAACGCACGTTGGCGATGAAGAGGCCGTGCAAAGGTTGGCTGCGACCACGCTCGAGAGGTACGGACGCATCGATATCCTTCTAAGCAATGCTGGAACGAATCCCCACTTCGGTCCTACGCTGGATGCCACTACGGATCTGTGGGACAAGATCATGGAAGTCAATCTGCGTGGGGCCTTTCTCCTGTGTCGCGCAGCTGCCCCACACATGGAGGCAGGCAGCAAGATCGTGCTTATGTCGTCTGTGGCTGGTTTCCGACCCTCCACCGGGCTTGGAATCTACAGCATTTCCAAGGCGGGCTTGAATATGCTCACAATGGTCCTTGCTGGCGAGCTCGGACCCAAAGGCATCCGCGTCAATGCACTGGCGCCCGGGATGATAAAGACCCGCTTTAGCCGTGCTCTAACGGACGATGATCAGATCTCCAAACGGATCCTCTCCCGTACCCCGCTGGGTTACTTCGGGGAACCGCAGGACGTAGTCGGGGCCGCGCTCTACCTGGCTTCCGATCTCGCGGATTACGTCAATGGGGCGATTCTGACCATCGACGGGGGGGTCATCGCCTCGGCCGGCCTTGGATGAGGCGTCGTAGGCAATCGCCATGTTGTGGTATTCTCATCGCCGTTTCGGCGGGTTTTAGGCTTGGAACTTTCGCGAAGCTTGAGCCGTCATACAGATATAAGCTGAAAAAGGAGGAAGAACCCTATGAAATACTGGACCTTGGTTTTGGCCGGGTCGGCAGTTCTCGTGTTGGCTGCTTGTGCCCCGGCGGGCGAGGACGCCAGCTTGGAAGGCACGCTCTGGGAGCTGGAGTCTTATCAGAACAGCGAGGGCGAGACGATCGACGCGCTGCCCGACTCGGGTGCGAGGGCCGACTTTGAAAATGGAGAGCTGTCCGGCACGTCAGGCTGCAATCGCTTCTTTGGGCCCTACGAAGTAGACGGCAATTCGATTTCGATTGGTCCCCTGGGGGCCACATTAATGGCTTGCCCGGAGCCGTTGATGGAGCAGGAGTTTGGCTTCACGAGCTCACTCCAGTCGGCTACGACCTACGAAATCTCCGGCGATACGCTCACGCTCTCCGACGCGGAGGGCGAAGTCGTGGTCACATTTGTTGAAGGCGAGCCGCTCAGCCTGACGGGACCGAACTGGATCGCAACGGGCGTGAACAACGGCCGCGGGGGAGTCCAATCTATCGTCATCGGCAACGAGATCACGGCCCTTTTTAGCGACGACGGATCCCTTTCCGGCTCGGCGGGATGCAATAACTACAGCGGGACCTATGAGGTCGACGGAGAAAACATGACCATCGGCCCGCTGGC
>JBGMQN010000019.1:0-8573 GCA_048054495.1 Anaerolineales bacterium | reverse complement strand
ACTACAGCGGGACCTATGAGGTCGACGGAGAAAACATGACCATCGGCCCGCTGGCTGTGACACAGAAATTCTGCGAGCAGCCGGAAGGAACGATGGAGCAGGAGCAGGAGTACCTGACCGCGCTGGGTACCGTGGCGACCTGGAAGATCAATGGGGATCAGCTGGATTTGCGAACCGCAGAGGGCTCGAGTGCGGTAGCCTACACTGCCGGCGCGCCGGCGGAGTAATTCCGGGTCTGGCAGTTCAAGTAAGTTGCAGGGGTGTGGGAGGCTTCTAAGCCCACACCCCTAGAATCACCCCCATCACAAGCAACGCTAGCAAGTGACTCCCGTTTTCGATGAGCCACAGCCTTACCGGGCGGCTGGCGAATGCGAAATTTACAGCGCTGGTAGCGGCGACGAATGCTACCCACACCACAACCGCCAGCAGGACGCCCAACTCCAGGCTGGGGCCACCGACGATATCCAGTAGGCGGGCCAGGATGTAGGCCATCAGCAGCGAGCCGACGAAGGCCACCAGATATTTCAGCGGGGAATCGTCCTCGAGCTGCTCCCGCGTTCGACCGATTTCTTCCAACCAGGCTTTTTCAAAGAGCGGCGGTGAGTACCAGATGAAGCCCGCCACCATGGCCGCCACGGCACTCACGACGACCGCAAGAATGTTTATCGTCCCGAATTCCATGTCTATCCCTCCTATTGGATCCAGGCAGATGCAGGCGCGCACTCTATGGGTTCGAGTGCGGATAAACGCGGAGCGAATCTCTGCTTAGGTCGCAGCTATTCCGGCTCCTCCGATCGGAGGATAGGTTCTATCAGTTTCCATCGGTTCGCGCCATCGCTCGTCATCACAAATGCGAGGTCGCCGTTCCCCCGCGCAACCGCCCATCCGATCTCATCGCTCACAAAGCTGAATTGGCCATCCCAGCCCACGCTCCGGATGAAATCCCAGGTCCTGCCACCGTTCGTCGTCCGATAAACACGGTCGGAAAGCGCCCAGCCGATATCCGCATCCAGAAATTGCAATTCGCCGCCGGGGTAGGCTGCCGTTTCCCAGGTCTTGCCCCCATCCGAAGTCAGATACAAGATGGCGCGCGCCGGAGGATCGCACGCTACGAGAACGGCGCCCTGCTCAGCCGAGAACAAATGCGGGTAGCGCGTCTCGCAGGTCGAGCCCGAATCGAATAGGTTAGGCTCATTCGCTGGCGGGGGAAGCGCCACCTGAGCAAGCGATCGCCCGCCATCCGTGGTTGCTTCGATGAATACCCCGCCCGGACAACGCTCGCTGATCCAACCCTGCTCTGGTTCCACGAAGTCCATGCCCGTCGTATGGCATGTGGATAGAGCTTCCTGGGGTGCGATCAGGCTCTCCCAGGTGGCACCGCCATCGTTCGTTGCGAACAGTGAAAATGCGTGCTGGCCGAGGCCAGCGAAGGTTTCTCCCAATATCCAGCCTGTGTTCGCGTCCACAAAATCCAGGTCAGGAGGCCGCTCATTGATCTCCAATGCCTCGGGCAGCACGCTTCGGGTCCAGCTGCTGCCGCCGGAGCGCGTCGACCAAACATCCGATGGAGATGGCGCCCCCTGTAAATCGGAAGGGTAGTAAACGATCCAGGCGTGCTGCCGGTCCAGCGTAGCGGCGGCGGGAGCGCTGCCGTCGGCGGAGCCGGGATCGACATCCAACCACGATAGTCCCCCATTATCGGTCGCCAGTACGCGCAGGTCGCCGGGATCGAATCCTCCAACCCCCCAACCCTCGGTCTGGTTGAGCATGCTTACGGTTGAAATGAAACCCGGGCCCTCTCGAAGCACGCGTGGAGTTGCCTCGCCCGCTTCGGTAGCGGGGGTTGGGGGCGGGCTGGTCGCGAGAGGCTCGCCGATGCCCCATATTCGGACGGTGCCGTCCAATGAACCGGAGGCCAACAGTTTCCCGTCCGGGGAAAATGAAACGCTCAGCACAGAGTCCATGTGATCTGTCAGGGTCGCCAGTTCGACCCCCTCTTTAATGTCCCACAGCCGAACGGTCCCGTCTCGCGCAGCAGAGGCCAGCACACTTCCATTCGAAGAGAAATCCAGGCTGGTCACCGGTCCTTGGTGGCCGGAGAATTCTTGCACCAGACTGCCGGTGCCTGCCATCCACACGTAAATTGCGCCGTCTTCCCCTGCCGTCGCAACCGTAATGCCATCGGGTGAGAATGCGATCGCCAGCAATCCGGACGAATGGCCCTCCAGCGAGCGAACCAGCTGCCCATCTGAGACCCGCCAAAGGCGAGCCGTGCCATCGAGTGAGCTCGACCCCACAAGCTCGCCGTCCGCTGAAAAGGCCACGCCCGTGACGGGCCCAGAATGCCCCTCCAGGATCAGGGCTTCGCTCCCTTCGTTGGCTTTCCACAGGCGCACGGTCGTGTCATCCGATCCGGAGGCGACCCATTCCGACACGGGCGAAAAGGCGACGCTGTTTATCCAATCCGTATGCCCGATCATGACTCGCTCCCGCGTGCCGCGGTCGCTCCAAAGCGTCACGGTATCCAGGCCGGTCTCGGGCTCCCTGTCCGCTGTAACCAGCCGATCGTCAGAGGGGACCACAGAAAAGGCCAAACTCGTGGGTGTGATGCTGGTTTCCAGTGGATCCAGCAGCGAAAGGGTGTCCACGGAGAAGATCCCCGCTCCTCGAAGGGTGTTTAGCGCCAGCCGGCTGCCAGAACCGTCCCAAGCCAGATTGCCGGCCAGCCCGTTCTGGATCAAGCCAAGCGACCGCACCTCCGCCGCGTTGGCGGCGGTGATCACTCCCGGAACTTGCGTGGGGATCGCCTCGGGAGGGAGGGCAATGGGGGCTGGGGTCGGGGAAGGCTGGGCTCCAGGCGTCCCACCACATGAAGTGAGCCACGTGAGAAGGAGCAGCAGGGGCCCGACAACCTTGAATCGGGAATGAGACATCGACTGGGTGCAGCCGCCGATTCTATACCTAACTCCGTCGATCCTAGGTGAACGTTTCCCCGCGGACCTACCTGGCTGCGCACAGCCAATACGATCCAATTTGCTCAATCTGCGCCAAGCCGAGATCTATCGCGGTGCAGGTCGCAAGATATTAGAATGGTGCGTCTGAGGGACCTGTCAATGGAGTATGTTGAAATTCAGGGTGAAAGCGTGCCAAAGATCGGGCTGGGCACATGGAACATGCGCGGGCAAGCTTGTTACCGGGCGACGCTCAGCGCGCTCGAGCTCGGCTACCGACATATCGATACCGCCGAAATGTATGGCAACGAATCCGAGGTCGGACGAGCGATCGCGGATTCAGGCCTAACCCGCTCGGAACTCTTCCTGGTAACGAAGGTGTCTGCCTCCCACCTGAGTCATGATGGAGTGCTTGAAGCCGCCGAAAACAGCCTGCAGAGGCTGGGCCTCGATGCCATCGATCTGTACCTTGTGCATTGGCCAAACGACATGATTCCTGTCGAGAAGACGATGGCTGGAATGAATGAGCTGGTGGACAGCGGAAAGGTGCGGCGGATCGGAGTGAGCAACTTCTCTCTTCGTCAGCTAAAGCAGGCCGAGGCGGCCTCCTCGGCTCGGATCTTCACCAATCAGATCGAGTATTTCATCGGACAGACTGAGGAACCCATGCTCCAGTATTGTCAGGAGAACGGGGTCTTGCTTACGGCGTATAGTCCGTTGGATCGTGGGCGCCTGGGCCAGAATCAAGCGCTGGAAGCCATTGCCGATGAACATGGCGTTACTGTCGCTCAGGTCGCCCTCCGGTGGCTGATCCAACAGGAAAACGTGGTGGCTATTCCCAAATCGGTGCATCCGGACAGGCAGCGCGAAAACCTGGATGTCTTCGGCTTTGAGCTGAGCTCGGAGCAGATGGCCCAGCTTGGCTCGGCGTACCGATAGTGCGCCCAGGTCCTGGGGATAAGCAATGAACGTGACCCCAGTAAGCGTCCAGAAGGGGCGCGGGAATTCACGGTACAGCTCTTGCGCCGTGTCTTTTGACTAGTTACCCACACTGCGCGATCCTTGTAGGCGGAAAGGAATCCTCGAATCTTGGCGCACCCTAACAGAAGACCGTCCCAGAATCGTTACTGGATAAAAGGCGGGATTTCACTGCTGGTTTTGCTGGCCGCGGGGTGTGTCCCCTCCCTGGTTGAACCGCCCACGCCATTTTCGGCCTCTGAGACGCGGATGCCTCCAACTTCAGAGCGGCCTACCTCTGCAGCGAGCCCAACCTCTGAGGAGCCCACCACGCCACCAGAACCTACAGCAACGGAGCGTGTCGCGCTTCCTGCCCAACCGGTGCTCGAACCGCGGCTCGAGGCGGATCAGCCTGTGGCGATAAGCCAGATTTGGATGAACACCGCGACCGAAGGATGGGCGATCGGCTCGTACCCAGACCCAGACCTAGCGCTGCCCATCCGCGTGTTGAGAACCGCGGACGGCGGCCAGACCTGGCGCGAAGTCACGCCGCCGGAGGACAACGCCCTCATGACCGACGTTGCGGGCATTTATTCGGCGGGAACGAGCGCTTGGGTTATCTATCTAGGCACCGATAGAGTCTGGCAAACCACGGACGGAGGTTCCACTTGGATCGCCTCCGAAGCGGGCTACACCATGGGGCAGTACTCGACGCTCGAATTCACCGGTCCTCAGCAGGGATGGATGCTGCAGGAGGTCGAATCGGGCCTCGGGAGCCAGCTGGTGGCCTTATTCAGAACCATTGATGGGGGAGAGTCCTGGCAGGAGATCATCAACCCCTATGAGAGCGAAGACCTTCAAAGTTGCTTCAAGACCGGCATATCGTTCTTCGAAACGGAAATCGGATGGGTGACCTACGATTGCCAGGGCAATTATGTGGAGGCATTCCTCGATGTGAGCAGTGACGGGGGCGAGACGTGGGAGGAGGGCCAACTTCCCCTGCCGGACGGCGCCGCGGAGTCGACCGACCAAGGTTGGTGTTATTCCGAATCGCCTCGCCTGACTTCCGAGCGTTCGGGATCGCTAATCGTGAAGTGTGTGGTATTGGAGGGCTCCGTCGTGACGGAGAGCTCATATCTCTACCGAACGGATGACGCCGGCGAGACCTGGGAGATGCTAGATTATCCGGGCGGCCAACCGCAGTTCTTCGGCGATTCGACCGTGTTGGCCCTGGGAAGGGAACAGTACCTTTCGACCGATGGGGGAGCGACGTGGACGCGGGTCAAGGTCGTCACCTGGGATGGCCAGTATAGTTTCGTGGATCCCAACCTCGGTTGGGCGGTCGCCTTGGATCCGGAGACCTTCGAAAGTGCGTTGGTAAGCACCTCAAATGGCGGCCGCACGTGGGAAATCATTGAGCCGCTGATGGCCCCAGATTGACGCGATCATCCTCAGTCGCGTCACATGCCCAGGCACGGGCTTTCCTCACCCTTAGCATCGGCCACGTACCAGGCCGTGCCTTCCATCCAGACCTGGTGACCCTGCAACTCGTACCCGATAGCGGCCAGCGCATTCCACGCTCGCTGGCGACCCACGTGCAGGGATTGCCACGAGCCATCAATCATTTCGGCGCCTAGGATCCCGGCCTCGCAGGCCACTTGAGCGGTGAGCTCCGCCGGCGCCGTGACGCCGGCTCGCAGCATCCACTCTGCTGTGGCGGGCAGGGCATCGGGGCTCAGCTGCGCCAGATATGCGACATCCAGGTCGCCCGTACGCTCAAATCGCGCCAGATTCCGCTGCGCGATGAAGCCGTCTACATTCATGAGGCTCAAGGTCGCAACGAACCCCAAGGCCGCGCATACCGCAATCGGAGCGAAAGCCCGCAGACGCCCGAAGTAGAGCAGCACCAGGAAGGCGATGAGCAGGCCCGCCAGCCAGAAGATGAACACGTGCGTGTAGGTACGCAGCCGCGTGAACCCGAATGCATTTTCGTACAGCAGCAGGCGCATCAGTGCCGAGGCGAGCGCCACCCCGACCATCAGCACCAGCGACGTGCTCAGGCCGGTGAAGACCCAGCGCTGTCTGGCATCCCTACGCTTGCCCCAGTGGCCGAGTATAAAGATCAAGCTCAGGCTAAGGAAGGCCGCCCACACCAGCTCGCCGAATCCTCGCCGAGCGTATTCTGAATAGGTATAGCCCGCAGCGGCGATGCTGGCCTCGCCGCCGAATAGGTATCGAATCTGGATCGCTCCAAATATGGCAAAGACGGTAACAACCGATCCGAGCACCACACCCGACTCGATCGCGCCCACAAACGGCTTGAGGATCGGCTGTTCCTCCCCGATGAGTTCGCGCGGCTCTCGTGCTCGCAGCGCGGTGATGAGTGCGCCCAGGAAGAAGATGCCGCTCACCACAACGACGAGCCCTCGGCCGATGTACTCCGCGATGCGCTCGAGATCGATCCAGGCCAGCGCCTGCTCTACCAGGTCCCCAAATACGAGATCTGCAGTGGCGAGCAGGACCACGAACACGACCACTACCGGCAAAGCGAGCAGCAGACCGCGCAGCACCGCAAACAGGCGGCTGCGAGCCACTCGATCGCCAGCGACTTGACGCGTGGCAACGGCGAGGGCGGGCCAGGGCCGGAGCACGGCTTCCAGCGGCACTGTCAGCCAGGTGTAGGCCAAATCAATGAAACCGAAGCGGTGCAGGCGCCCGTGGAGCAGGGCGCGCACCATCAGCGCAAACAGCAGCAGCGTGGCCAGCATGCTCAAGACGACCGTCAGCGGCTCCAGACGGATGGCTACCACCGCCGCGAAGAGCAGGATGCCAGGGATCAGAGCCATCGTGCCCGCGGCGGGACGTACGCCTTCCAGCCTGCTTGCCAATAGAATCGCCGCGATACCAAGCGCGGCCCAGATCGGGAATGAAATCCCGATGCGATGCCCGTGGAACAAGATCTCGACCGCCAGGCCCAGCACCAGCGCGATGCCGGCCAGCGCCAGGGGAGTGCGTGGGATCGAGGAGAGATTGGGTACCTCGGAAGTTGGGGAGAGTGTGCTCATGGGTTCACCTCATTTTGATATGACTGACCCCGGATCTCACAACCGGCCCATTCTCCACTAGTCGAGCTGTCATGTGCTTTCAGAGCCTCTCGAAAACTATCAACCTGGCAGCGAAGTCCCCTTTGATGGGAACGATTGGCCATGAAAGGCGGGACTTCAAAGAATCCAGCTTGACGCGCCCTCCGAACTGCCCCATGATCAGCCCGTCTCATCGAGAGGCAGAAGGGAGCGCACACGTGGCAATCTGGATTCCAATGCCTGCGCGGCTTCGCACCTAGAATGTGGCTGTGCTGGATATCTGTGCGCCCCCTGACCGCTAAGACGCAGAACTGATCTTTTCGCGGCCGCGGGTGTACAGCAGACCTGCAGCCGGTGATCGATTGGCCCCGTCAAGCTAATCCGTCACCCGCAGCAGGGAAATGACCCAGGGACGCACGCCTGATCCCCGAATCGAATAGGAGCCCCAGCGATTAGCTGGGGCTCCAGCAATTATTGGGCTCCCACATTAAATCCAGGGTGGAGGGTTTACGTCGCGGCCACCACCTTACGCCGCGCGGCGTAGGCGGTGACTCCAATCAGCGCCACGATGAGCAGCACCAGAATGATGAGCTCGGGAAACACGTCTTCGAAGCCCGCTCCCATCTGCGTGATCTCGATCACGGGCTGGATGATGTAGTAGGTGGGAAACAGCCGGGCGATCCACTGCGGGATATCAGGGAACATGAAGATCAGAGCCGGCGCATAAAGGATTAAGCCCATAGCCTTAATCGTCCCGAACAGGCTGTTGATGTCCTTGGTCATCACACCCAGCAGAAGGCCGAATGCGACGGCCAAAATGGAACCCAGGATCAGCGCCCCGATGAGCAAGACTGCATCCCCTCCGAATGCCCGGTTGAGCGCCAGCGTCACCACCCCCATTGTGGCAGCCACGAGCACGCCCAGGATGCCTTTGGCGGTCAACACATCGCCGAGCGTGGTGGGGGTGGTGGTGAGTGCCACGAGCGTCCGGTCGTGGCGCTCCTGCGCTAAGGATGTGGCCGGCACCATCATGCCTCCGATTAGGATTGCAATGAGCACGATTAGGGGGAGCAAGCGATCCGCCCAGGGCAGTGTTTGCGCCACTCCCAGCGTGGTTGTGACGATCTCTACAGGCGGTTCGTAGCCCGCTACGTCCCGGAATAGCGCCAGTATGGAGGTGCCTAGAATGGCGCGCCTATCCAGTCCGCTCTCGCCCCAAATGTAGCCCGCGACCTCCGCCGGTTCGCGCGCCGCCACCCGCTCATCGAAGCCGGTGGGCAGCACCATCCCGATGTCAACCGCGCCCCGCGAAACCGCCTCCTTCAGCTCACTTGCGCTGTCGAATTCGCGCACGATCAAGGCCTCCATCTCCGCTGCCCGCGCCGGGATCTGGGAGCTGCCCTCATCGACAATGCCCAGCTTGGCCCGCTCGACAATACCGGGACGGAAGTGGGATCGCACATTCGACCGGAGCGTCTTATGATTTTGTGGACTAGGAGCGAGAGGTCGAGCAGATGAAGCGCAGCTTGTTCTGGATTGGGATCCTGGCGAGTGCGATGTTCCTGACCGCCTGCGGTGGGGA
>JBGMQN010000008.1:0-11766 GCA_048054495.1 Anaerolineales bacterium | reverse complement strand
GTGGTCCCCCATTTGACGCTTAGGCCACCGTTTTGGTATGCTCCCTCCTAATGATCATCGTCCTGCTCATACTGGCGGTATTCTTCGACTTCCTCAACGGCTTGCACGACAGCTCCAACATCGTGGCAACCGTCATCTCATCGAGGGCCGCCAATCCGAGGGTAGCTCTGCTACTGGCCGCGGTGGCGGAATTCCTTGGCCCATTCTTGTTTGGGGTGGCGGTGGCTACCACAATCGGCGATGATCTTCTGGTAGCGGAGGCGATCACTCAAACGGTAATCGTCGCCGCCCTGGCGGCAGCTATCACCTGGAACCTGCTGACCTGGTATTTTGGAATCCCTTCCTCCTCCTCCCATGCGCTCGTGGGCGGCCTGCTAGGGGCTGCCATCGTGGCGGCCGGATTAGGCGTTGTAAAGATCGATGGCCTGCTTAAAATCGTCCTGGCCCTGTTGCTTTCCCCCCCACTAGGCCTGCTCGCTGCATTTCTCATAATGCGCATCACCCTTTGGGCCGTGCGAAATTCGACACCCAATGTGAACACCGGCTTTCGCCGGCTGCAGATTCCTACCCTGATAGGGCTGGCACTGAGTCATGGGACAAACGATGCGCAGAAGACGATGGGGGTTATCGCGCTGGGCTTATTGACCGCCGGCTTCATCGACTCCTTTTTTATACCGATATGGGTAATCTTCGTCAGCGCCCTGGCGATCTCATTGGGAACGGCGCTAGGAGGGTGGCGGCTGATCCGCACGCTAGGAGGCAAGATTTACAAGGTGCGGCCAATCCACGGCTTCACCTCACAGATTGCGGGAGCGGGAGTGATCATTAGCGCCTCCTTCTTGGGTGGCCCCGTAAGTACCACTCAGGTGATGAGCTCGGCAATCGTGGGAGCAGGAGCTGGAGAACGAGTGAACAAGGTCCGCTGGAACGTCCTGCGCGACATGGTGTATGCCTGGGCGCTAACCATCCCTACCACTGCCATCATTGCCGGCATCGCATACCTGGTGCTGAACCAGATCGTTCCCTAGTCGGCCTGCAACCAGGATCGGATTCGATCTATCAGCCGACTCGTCATTCCCAATCTGACTTCATTCCATTCGATATCGGGATCATCGGCTTTGAACCAATTGGCCTGGCGGCGCACAAACTGCCGGGTCAACTTGCGCATCTCTGTTACGGCCTCTTCCAGGGTCCGTTCGCCGAGCAGGTACTCTCCGATCTGCCGGTAGCCGATGCCGGACATCGGCGGATGATCCAGCTCGATTCCACGGTTCAGCAGCGCCTGCACTTCGTCGACTAGCCCGCGCTCCAGCATCTGATCGATCCGCCGATCGATGCGGGCGTACAGCTCGGGCCTGGGCAGATTGAGGCCGAGCCGCAGGATCCGATAATCTGGAGGATCGGCACGGCGCTGTTCGCTGAGCGGAGTTCCGGTCAGCTCATACACCTCGAGCGCGCGGGCCACGCGGCGCACGTTGGCGGGGTCGATCTCCTCAGCGGCCGCAGGATCGACTTCTTCCAGCTTGGCATGAAGTAAGCGCGGCCCCTGCTCCGCTGCCAGGCTCTCAAACCTGCTCCGGATGGAATTGTCGGGAGCCTTCGGCGGCGGGAGCCAGCCTTGCAGGATAGCGGTCACATATTGCCCCGTGCCGCCGACGAGGAGCGGAAGCCTTTCTCGCTCCTGAACCTGCGTGATGGCCTCGTCGGCAGCCCGCTTGAACTTCGCCAGGCTCCAGATCTGCTCGGGCTCCGCGACGTCAATCAGGTAATGTGGGACGCAGGCGAGCTGTTCCGGATTCGGCTTGGCGGTTCCGATATCCATTCCTCGGTAGATCAACCGCGAGTCTGCAGAGACGATTTCCGCCTCAAAAGCCCCGGCTACGGCGATTCCTGCCTCCGTCTTTCCGACCGCAGTAGGGCCGAGGATGGCGACCAAGCTTGGGGTTGTGACTTTCACCGGGTCAAGGCGCAGCGGAGTCTAGCCTGGGAGCGTTGTTCCAGCCGGGGGCGTATGCGATTCCGGAGCTAGTCTTCAATTTCCGCGAACTGCGTTCTCGATATGGTCCAGCCGATCCACCCGACCGTCGGAGTGGAGGTCCAGGGCCACCACATCGATTCTCCAGGGAGATTGCGCATAGCTTGAGTCTTCCAGGTAGGCGTACGCCGATTGAATCAGCTTCTGCTGCTTGGCACGCGTGACCGCCTCCTGCGGTGTGCCGAAGGAATGGCTTCGACGGGCTTTGACTTCCACAAATATGATCCCCCCGTCCTTCTCGGCTATTAGATCAATCTCGCCCCCCCGCCACCGCCAGTTGCGATCCAATATGCGGTATCCATGATTCAGCAGGTAATCTGCAGCCAGAGACTCACCGAGCGTACCTAACTCGTTAGGCGGGAGTTCGCTCGACATAGGAAGAGTTTCGCGGTGTCTTGCTGGAGCGGATGGTGTTTCCTGGGGTCACTCGTCCTGCTTGGCCACGCCTAGATCCCAATCAAGGTCGGATCGAACCGGGATCGCCGGCAGATCCCCGACCGAATTCTTGTCCAGGTTGAGAATCACCGTATTATCAACCACCCTGTCGATGGAGGAAATCGGCAGCGCCACGTCTTTCTTGCCCCAAAGGTGGCCTTCCTGAAGCACAAGGTGCGTGATCTGCTCGCTCTCTGGATTGACGACCAGCCCTTCCACCACTCCGACCTTTCCGTCACTCGCCTCGACCACCATACCGCGATGGGCGATCTGTTCGCCAGCCGGTATGCTCTCCACATCCACGGAGATCGCGCCGTCCTCCGCAAAGTAATACGGCTCCGCGTAGGCGTATTTTTCGTGCCCGTAATAGGCGCTTGAATACTGCGACACATCTCGGCGGATGTATTCAGTTTCCGTGAATGGCTTCATGGTGACGACATCCTGTATGGTGCAGTTGAGTCGGATCACCTTTCGAGTGGCGCCCGCAATCTTCTCGATGGGCACAATGCGGTCCTTATGTCCGACGAAATCGTCATTCTCCAGTACGAAGTGCGTGACCTTACGCCCCACCGGATTGACGATGATGCTGGTCGACTGGCCACACTCGCCGTCCGTGCATTCGACCTTTGCACCTAGTGAAATCTCCAGCATTTCTTCCTCCCGAAAGGACCAGGGATCACCCGCTTCAAGGCGGAGAGCATTCGAACTCGCGAGTGAACCCGAGAATTATACTGAAACATACCCTCTTACAACTCCCTATGGGGCTCCGATTCCTCACTATTTGTCCACGCCGCGCATGCCAAGTTCAATGGCTGCGGCTGCTCATTGGTCGAAGAAAGCGGTTGACAGCCAGCTTAACACACCATTAGAATGTGGAGTCAACGTTGTAGCAGCCGAGACCCCCTCGGCCGCAGGCCCGCCCAACGGGTCCAATATCGAACCAAAGGAGGAGCCGCGCCGACAAAATCACTTGATTTCTATTTAACTTTAGGACTTGGCCAAGTAACACACGGATATCCTGAGGAGGATTGAATCGATGAATCGTAAACTCTTTATTTTTGGCGGCCTGGTGGTGGGCGCGATGGTGATGGCCGCCTGTCAGCCAGCTGTTACGTTCGAGTGTGATGACGCAATCGGCTGTGTAGACATCCCCGAGGGTGAGCCGATACACATCGCGTACATGCTGACAACGTCGGGTGCAACTTCTTTCCTGGGCGATGACTCTCTTGGCGGCATCGAGATCGCCATCGACGAGAGAGGCCAGATGTTTGGCCGTGACATTCTGCTCACCGGAGAAGATTCTCTTTGCAGCGCCGAAGGCGGACAGACCGCGGCTACCAGAGTCGCTGCTGATCCGACCGTTCTGGCGGCAATCGGTACCAACTGCTCATCTGCCGGAGAAGCTGCAAGCGCGGTTATATCAGACGCTGGAATGCTCATGATGTCGCCCACGAATACATCGCCCTCGCTGACCGATCCAGCTCAGACCTACTTCCCGGGCTACTTCCGCACCGCCCATAACGACAAGTTCCAGGGCGCAGTTGCGGCGCAGTTTGCCATCACGCAGCTGGGGGCCACCACGGCCGCGACGATCCACGACGGCAGCCCATATGCCGACGGACTTCAGGCCGTGTTCGCGGAAGAGTTCGAGAACCTGGGAGGCAGGGTCACGTTCCAGGGCGCGGTAAATGTGGGGGATACGGACATGAACCCCATCCTCACCACGATTTCTGCCGACTCTCCGGACGTGCTCTACTTCCCGATCTTCGAGCCGGAGGGCAACTTCATCGCCGCGCAATCGCGGGATGTTCCTGGCCTTGAGGACACAATCTTGTTCGGCGCGGATGGCTTGCTTGTCGCCAGCTTTGCACCGAACACCGGACCCGCCGCAGACGGAATGTACTTGTCTGGCCCCTACGTCTCAGAGGATATCCCCGAATATGCGGCCTTCCTCGAGACCTATGAAGCCAATACTGGCGGTCCCCCGCCAGCAGGCTTTGCAGCGCACGCCTATGACGCTACGAACATCATCCTGGATGCGATCGAGGCGGTGGCAGTTGAGGGTGACGACGGGACGCTGCACGTGGGTCGCCAGGCCCTGCGCGACTGGATCACCAATCTCAGCGGATTCGACGGACTCACTGGCACGCTCGCATGTTTTGATAGGCAGCTTGGTGGAGTTGAGGCCAAGGGTGAGTGCGCAACCGGAGAAGCGCTAGCTATCTACCAGCTCGGAGCCGACCAGGTGGCTTCAAAAGACAACTGGCCTGCGCCGGTGGTGTGGCTCCCGGTATATGCCGAGTGAAAGAGTGAAAGATCGCCATCAAGCCCCTTGGACATTAGCCAGAGGCTTGTGCGCCGTTAGAAGAATTTGAGATTCGTGTGAAATAGATAGAGCCAGGGGAGAAACGATCCCCTGGCTCTATCCTGTAAATTCGGGAGTGGCTCTATGGTGACGGCCATCCGTCAGCGCTTGGCGTACCGATTTTCCTGGGTCGGATTGCTGCTCTGGGTGCTCAGGATCGGTGTCGTTGTGCTGATCATCGTGGGAAGTGTAAATACTCTCACGTCTCAAAAATACACGCTTGAAAACTGGGTGAGCCTCTTTTTCTCAGGCTTGGCGCAGGGGAGCATCTACGCCCTGATAGCGCTGGGCTACACGATGGTTTACGGAATCTTGCTCATGATCAATTTCGCCCACGGCGAAGTGTATATGGCGGGGGCTTTTACGGCTTACTTTGTGGCCGCAGCAACGGCGCGCTCAGGCCTCCTGGACAGCAACCCTTGGGCTTCGATCGGGATCTGGCTCCTGGTATCGATCTCCGTGTCCACACTTGTGGCGGTGCTCCTCGAGCGTGTGGCTTACCGTCCGCTCAGGAACGCGCCGCGTCTTGTTCCTCTGATCACTGCAATCGGAGCCTCGTTGTTTCTGCAATATACGTTTCGAGGCCTATATGGATCCAGCTTTCGATCTTATCCGGAGGTCGCCGTATTGCGCGGGACCGTCACGATCCTGGGTGTCGGCGTGCCTATCGTTCAGATCTTCGTTATTCTGGCCGCCGTTGTTCTGATGCTGGCTCTCAACACATTCGTAGAACGCACCAAGACCGGCAAATCGATGCGCGCGGTCTCCGAGGACAAGGAGATTGCAGGCCTGATGGGCATCGACGTCAACCGCGTGATTGTCACCACTTTCGCCATTGGTGGCATGCTCGCAGGAGCAGCAGGCATCTTTAGAGGTCTCTACCAACCGCAGGGGATCTCGGCCTTCATGGGATTCTTGCCCGGACTTAAGGCTTTTACTGCTGCAGTCCTGGGAGGCATAGGCAGCATCCCAGGAGCGGTGTTGGGGGGGATGGTCCTGGGCCTTTTTGAATCGTTCGGCCCCAACCTGATCCTCGAGGGCCTCGGAATTGAGGGTGCAAACCAGCTCCGCGACGCCATCGCCATTGTGCTGCTAGTTTTAGTGCTGATTTTCAGGCCCCAGGGAATTATGGGCGAGAAGCTATCGGAAGAGAAAGCCTAGGCAACATGATCCACGTCAGGGTTGTTTCGAAAGCGAGCAAGGTGCGACTGGCGATAAAGGTAGGCTTGTTCGGTACCCTTGCTCTGCAATACCTCATCTTCGTTGGAATCATCGAGACCTTCCACGATCGATATCTAATTAAGGACATCATCACAATCGGCGAAACGATCATGCTTCTCGTATTCGCAGGAACCGGATATTTGGCGGTTTGGGCATTAATGAAGGCCCTCAATCCAGTCCAAGAGGAGGATGTAGCGCCGGTCCGTAGATATTGGGCGGTCGGCAGCGGCGCCCTTTCGGGCCTCGTAGTCGGAGCCTCGGTCGCGCTGTTGGTCTACGTGAACAGCGTGATAGAGCTCCGCAGCGTCTTCGTCAGCATCTCGCCGGCATTAATTGAGATCGTGACGTTCGGTCGTGGCAACACACCGGCCGGGCTGGTAGCCCCGGCGGCTCTCTCCACTATTCTGGGGACAATCGGAGGGACTCTGTACGTCACCCGCGCCGACGTGCGCCGCACCGTCGTATTGACTGTTTTTTGGGTCACCTCTGCGGCACTGATCTCGGATCTCCTTCGCGTCTCTTTGTCGCGGCCTGGATTTCCCAAGTTCCTTTCGCGGGCCTTCACTGCCAGCAACGGATTAACCGTGCTTGGTGCGGTAACGGTTGTGGCGCTCGTCGTAGCGTGGACCGTCTACGGACCCCGGATACAAAGTCGTCGCGCGGCGCGAATTGTGAACCGGTCCGAGAAGGCCCGGCGAAATGCCAAGTACCGCCAGTGGGCATTAACTTTCTTGTTGTTGCTTACGCTCCCTGCAATCGTCGGCGTATTTCCAAGCGAGGTCCTCAACAACATCGGGCTGTACATCATCATGGGCTTTGGGCTCAACATCGTTGTGGGGATGGCGGGTCTCCTCGACCTCGGATACGTCGCATTTTTCGCGGTAGGCGCGTATTCAATGGCGGTGCTCACTACCGCGCAACCCGATATTGGGGGACTCGGGCTCTCATTTTGGGCCGCATTGCCGCTCGTGATCATCATCACCGGATTTGCAGGTTTGCTGGTCGGCGCGCCCGTACTTCGCATGCGGGGCGACTATCTCGCCATCGTGACGCTGGGATTCGGCGAGATCGCCCGCTTCCTGGCACTTTCCGATTGGCTCGCTCCCTTTATCGGAGGCGCGCAGGGAATCATCCATATTCCCAAGGTCACCATCGGGGCTCTCGTGCTGCGTGGGCCACAGCTGCTCTACTACTTATTCTTGTTGGCAGGAGGTGCTGCGCTCTTCATCTCCTGGCGCATAAAAGACTCTCGAACCGGCAGAGCATGGATGGCGATGCGGGAGGACGAACGCGTGGCCGATTCGATGGGTGTAAATACCGTGTATTACAAACTACTCGCCTTTGGGATGGGCGCGATGATCGCCAGTTTGAGCGGGGCGCTCTTTGTGGCCAAGCTAGGTTCGGTTTATCCTAACAGCTTCAGCGTGCTGGTTTCTATCACCGCTCTAAGCCTGCTTATCGTTGGCGGCATGGGAAGCTTGCCAGGCGTCATCGTGGGCGCGGTCGTTCTGGTAGGCTTGCCGGAACTGCTGAGAGAATTTGGCGAATATCGCCTTCTCCTGTATGGAGCACTGCTGGTCACTATGATGATCCTACGACCTGAAGGAATCATTCCGAGCGTAGAAAGAGCCCGAGAGCTTCATGATGAGGATCGAGCTCAAGATCAGGTATTCAAGCTCGATGAACCGACGGCTGCGCCGGCCAACCCGAGCGGGGACTGATGCCACCGATATTTGAGTGCGAGGCGCTGGTCAAGAACTTTGGCGGTTTGACCGCCGTCAATCATTTCGATCTGCACATCGAGCAAGGTGAAATCGTTAGCTTGATTGGCCCCAATGGGGCCGGCAAGACGACCTTTTTCAATCTCGTAACGGGTTTTTATCCTCCCGATTCCGGGAGCATCCGTTCCAATGGATACGAACTCGTGGGTCTTTCCCCATACCAGATCACTCAACGCGGTGTGGCCCGGACCTTCCAAAACGTCCGGCTGTTCCCCAATATGACGGTGCTTGAGAACGTTATGGTGGGCCAGCACTCTCGCACCAAGAATGGAGTGCTGGGTGCAATCCTCCGGCTGCCTTCCTTCAAGGCAGAGGAAGAAGCGATTAGGAAGAAGGCTAAGGAGCAGCTTGACTTCTTTGGGACCCGTCTCTCGGGCTATCGCTTGGATGAACCGGCTTACCGACTCTCCTACGCGAACCGCCGTCGCCTTGAGATCGCGCGCGCGATGGCAACCGAAGCCAGTCTTCTACTCATGGACGAGCCCTCGGCAGGAATGAATCCGAAAGAGACAGAAGAGATTACCGAACTCATCGGTCAGCTTCGTGACGAGCGGGGGTTCACAATCTTATTCATCGAGCACGACATGCGGGTAGTCAAGGGAGTCTCCGACCGCGTGGTGGCCATGGATTTCGGAACCAAGATTGCGGAGGGCTCGTACGAGACTGTAGCTCAGGATGAGGGCGTCATCGAGGCTTATCTGGGCCGGACCTCCGAGGACGGAGCCGATGGGCGATAGCGATCGCGCATTGCTCGAGCTCTCGCATATCGACACGTTCTATGGTCCGATTCAAGCGTTGCGCGACGTCAGCCTCCGCATCGAGGATGGCCACATCACATGCCTGCTTGGCGGTAATGCCAGCGGCAAGTCGACAACCTTGAAGACCATTCTGGGGATGGCGAATGCGGTTAATGGAACGATCGAGTACTTAGGTGAGCGGATCGAGGGAATGGCGACCGCCGAATTGGTGCAGCGTGGCATCTCCATGGTTCCCGAGAATCGGCGAATTTTCACCCGAATGACGGTGATGGAGAATCTCGAAATGGGGTCTTTTCTCCGAACCGATAAGGACGGAATCAAAGAGGACCTGGAGAGAGTCCTGAATCTCTTTCCGCGGCTAGAGGAGCGTCACAAGCAGGTAGGAGGCACTCTATCCGGAGGCGAGCAGCAGATGCTCGCAATGGCGCGGGCACTGATGTCGCGTCCCAGGCTGCTGCTGATGGACGAGCCCTCAATGGGGTTGGCGCCGATACTTGTACAGCAAATATTCGATATCCTCGTCGAGATCAATCAGCAGGGGACGTCGATCTTCGTGGTCGAACAGAACGCCAACATGGCGCTGTCGATCGCGGACTATGGCTATGTGCTGCAGACGGGCAAGATTGTGCTCGCAGATACCGCTGCAAAATTGCGGGTCAACAAGATGATGCGTGAGGCCTATTTGGGAGAGCTGTAGACTACCCGTTTCAAAGTCGAATTGCGATTAGGATTGGGGCGCAGGGAATTGTGCCCCTTTTTGCATCTGCAATACAGGATAATTGGCGGCAGACCCCATGATACTTAAGAGCTGGCATGCTCGCGTGCCAAGCTACTCTGGCCCCGGGATGGCTATGCGCATTAGATTCCTGACCGATTTAGGCTTGCTTACGGGTAACATAGAATGCAGATCCGAATCCTAACTAAAGAGGACGTTCGACTCGCCCTCCCAATGCGCGAGGCTATTGAAGCCATGAAAGAGGCCTACCGCCAGCTCTCGGCGGGAATGGCGAGCGTACCGCTGCGCACGCGGATCGAGGTAACGGATCGGGAGGGAGTAGCGCTGTTCATGCCTGCGCTCCTGCACACGACGGGCGATTTGGCGGTCAAGATCGTGAGCGTGTTTCCCAAGAATGTCCAACGTGAACTGCCAACAATTCATGCGGTGGTAGTCGCCATCGATCCCGATACGGGTCGACCGCTTGCCTTGATCGAGGGCGGCTCGCTGACCGCCATTCGCACAGGGGCGGCCTCGGGAGCAGCGACCGATCTTCTGGCGCGCTCGGGCGCCCGGCGGGTGGCCATTTTCGGCAGCGGCGTGCAGGCGCGCACTCAATTGGAGGCAGTCTGCGCCGTCCGGGATATCGAAGAGGCATGCGTGTACAGCATCGATACGGAGGGCGCTAGAGCCTTTGCCGAGGAAATGGCCGGGGTTGGACCGATCCCGCCTCAGATCAATGTGGCCGGGAAGCCCATCGAAGCGCTGGCAATGGCCGATGTGATCTGTACCGCAACGACCTCCTCTACGCCGGTCTTTTCCGGCCGCGATTTGAGGGCGGGCACTCATATCAACGCCGTCGGAGCTTATACGCCGGAGATGCAGGAGCTGGATGAGCATGCGGTCGCGCAGTCCTATGTTGTGGTCGATTCCCGCGAGGCGGTGCTGGCCGAGGCCGGCGATTTGATGATCCCTATTCAGAAGGGCCTGATCCGCGAGGATCATATCCGCGCCGAGCTGGGAGAGATCGTGAGCGGCGATGCGCAGGGTCGCTCAACGGAAGACCAGATCACGCTTTTCAAATCGGTGGGGGTCGCCGTCCAGGATGCGGCCGCAGCCGGATTGGCGCTGAGGCGGGCGGAGGAACTTGGATTGGGCCAGGTCGTTGAACTCTAGTATGCACCTCCCAAAGAGCGCGCAGATCGTAATCATCGGGGGCGGCGTGATGGGGGCGAGCACCGCCTATCACCTGGCACAAGCAGGGGCCAGGGACGTGCTCCTCTTGGAACGGACCGCACACCTGGAGGACAGTGCCACAAGCCGATGCGCCGGAGGGGTCCGCTATCAGTTTGCGACGGAGGTCAATATTCTGCTGTCAAAGGTCAGCCTTCCGATGCTGGAGCGGTTCAAGGACGAAATCGGTATCGATCCCCTTTATCGGCAGTGCGGCTACTTCTTCGTGCTCACCGAGCCTTCAGATGTCGAGACCTTCAGGAGCAACGTCGCCCTGCAGCGCAGCCTCGGCGTGGAGACCGAGTGGCTGGAGGGCGACGAAGTACGGCAGCGGTTGCCGCTGATGCAATTAGAGGATGCACTCGCCGGAACGGTGCATGAGAAGGACGGACTGGCTGATCCCAGCAGCGTCAACATGGGATACCTGGACCGGGCGCGGGATTTGGGTGTCCAGGAGCGGATGGAAACCGAGGTCGTTGGTATCGATGTCGAAAACGGGCAGGTCGCGGGAGTAGAGACCGTTCGAGGGCACGTGGCGTGTGAGCACGTGGTCAATGCGGCCGGTCCGTGGGCAGGCGAGGTGGGCAAATACGCGGGACTCGAGATCCCGATCCAGCCCATCCGGCGACAGATGGTGACCACCACTCCACTGCCCGCTGTCCCGGATGATTTTCCATTCGTGATCGATTTCGCCCAGTCGCTCTACTTTCATCGCGAGGGAGAGGGTCTGCTCACCGGAATGTCCAACCCCGAACAGGAGCCCGGCTTTGATCAAATGCTGGACGATGCCTGGGAAGCGAACGCGCTCGAAGCGGCGATGAGACGCCTACCGCTGCTTGAGACCGCGGGGAGGCTGTCTGGGTGGGCAGGATTGTATGAGGTCACTCCAGATGCCCACCCCATATTCGGGCCAACCCGCATAGATGGGTTTTGGATTGTGGCAGGCTTCTCCGGGCACGGGTTTATGCACGGGCCTGTGGCCGGCAAGTTGATGTCGGAATTCATACTGGAGGGTCGCGCAAGCACGGTTGACGTATCGATGCTCGATCTGGCTCGCTTCGAAGAAGATCGACCGATTCGGGAATACAATGTCATCTAAAACCAATTCGTTTAGCGCAAAATGCTTACTTCTCCCCTCCATCTGGTCCACCGTGGCGACTGAGAAAGTCATCCTGGAGGCACTCTCCGAAGCCAGAATCATTGAATCGTCATTGCGAGGAGCG
>JBGMQN010000002.1:0-3478 GCA_048054495.1 Anaerolineales bacterium | reverse complement strand
CCGGCGGCGAGCATAGCTTCGACTGTGTCTACTGCGGCACACACTTTGTCGCAGACCGTACAGAATGCCCGGCATGCGGGGAGCTCAATGAACAGGGTGCCGACCTCTGTTCAAACTGCGGCGAGCCGCTCTCGATCGTGGCCAGCGTTATCGATCGGCAGGGGGGAACCGGCCGGCCCTTGTGGATCCGCAGGCTGCAGACTCAAGTTGCAGGCCTGCAGAAGAGTGAGGCGCGCGCCTCAGCCGACCGGTTTGAGGAGCTTATGGAAATCGACCGGAAGAGAGAGGCGGCAGAAGCTGAGGCCCACGCAAGCCAACAGGAAAAGGATCGCAGCATCTTGTTCTACGGGGCGGTTGCCATTCTGCTGATCGTGCTTGTCGTCCTTGTACTGGCCGCGATCCTCTAATGGAATCTGAATACTCGGTCAACCTGCCGGTCTTCGAAGGCCCACTCGATCTTTTGTTGCGACTGATTGAACAGGAAGAGTTGGATATCACCACGGTCGCCCTCGCGCAGGTCACCGATCAATTCCTGGAGCATTTGGAACGGATTCCGGAGAAGCCTGCGGCGGAGCTCGCTGGATTTCTGGTGGTGGCGGCCAAGCTGCTCCAGATCAAGTCCGAAGCCCTGCTGCCACGACCGCCGGAACGTGAACCCGGCGAGGAGGATCCAGCGGAGGCGCTGGCTCGGCAGCTGCTGCTCTATCGGCAGTTCAAAGAAGCTGCTACCGAACTGGCCGCCCGTGAAGAGGCCGGGGCACGCACCTATCTCCGCCTCACGCGCGAATCCCCCGTCGAAGAGCAGTTGGATCTTGGAGGCCTGGGCCTCGAGGAGCTGCGCGCGGCGATGATGGAGGCTCTGGCCGGCATGCCCGAAGGCCCTACTTTGGAGCACGCGGCTATGCCACCCAAGATACGCATTCGAGACAAGATCCGGTGGATCGTGGATCTACTGAACAGAGAGCAGCATGTCAGCTTCAACTCGCTGTTGTCGTCAGCGGCGAGCCGGCTGGACATTGTGGTCTCATTTCTTGCGATGCTTGAGCTCGTTAAGGACCGGAAGGTGGTTGCTAGCCAGGCGGAGCCGTTTGCGGATATCGAGCTCAGTCCGGGGCCGAATTGGGAAGCGTATCCGCTCGAAAGGGAAGGCTAATCTTCGACTTATAGCCTGCCGCGAGGAACAGCGCCAGGAATGCTCCCACCCCATCGATCGCGACGTCTCGAATGCTGGCCGTTCTGCCACTGACAAACGACTGGTGAAATTCATCGCTGAGGGCAAATCCCAACGACAGGCCGAGCGCCATCGACCAGCGGGCGAAGCGCGGAAACCGGGTGGGCAGGGCATAGTAGTAACTCACGCCCAAGAGACCGTAGCCGATGGCATGGCCCACCTTCTTCAGGTAGACATCATACGGCCCAAAGGTGGGGATCTTACTGGCAGGCATGGCAGACAGCACGAAAATGGCAGTCATCATCGCCAGGGCCGGGATCAAGCGCACCAGGTACCTCATCGCAGACATGGGGCGGGATTTTACCACCGCACTATAAAAGAGAGTTTAAGGCGCGGGGCTCCGACGCCACGTTGAACACTTATGTCTAATCATTTGGAAAATTCCACCTCTCCCTATTTGCTGCAGCACTCTGAGAATCCGGTGGAATGGTATCCGTGGGGCCCGGAAGCGCTGGAAATGGCCCGGGAACTCGATAAGCCGATCTTCCTGAGCATTGGCTACGCCGCCTGCCATTGGTGCCACGTAATGGCGCATGAGTCGTTCGAGGACCCGGATACGGCCGCGCTCATGAACGAGCACTTTGTGAATATCAAGGTGGACCGCGAGGAGCGACCCGACATCGATAGTCTCTATATGGATGCGGTAGTAGCAATGACGGGCCAGGGCGGCTGGCCGATGTCGGTTTTCTTGACTCCGGACGGTCGGCCCTTCTACGGCGGCACATATTTTCCCCCGACCCGCCGGTTCAACCTGCCCGGATTCAGCGAAATCCTGCGCACGATAGCCGATAAGTGGAGCAACGATCGGGAAAGTCTCCTGGACGCAGGGAACGAACTGACGGATCGCATCGCGGCCGCTCCCGCTCTGCGAGCGGGAGATGGCGAGCTGGACGTGCAGCATTTTGATCGAGCGGCGGAGTCGCTCTTCCGCGGCTACGACTGGACTCACGGAGGTTGGGGAAGAGCGCCGAAATTTCCCCAACCGATGATTATCGAATTCATGCTCCGCCGGCACGCCCGAGCGAAGGACAAACTGGCGCTGGATATGGCCACGCATGCCCTGCAGGCGATGGCAGCCGGCGGGATGTACGATCAGATAGGCGGCGGATTCGCCCGCTACTCGGTCGACGAGAAATGGCTGGTCCCCCATTTCGAGAAAATGCTCTACGACAACGCGCAGCTCGCGCGAGCCTATGTTCAATGCTGGCAGGTAACCGGCAATCCGGAGCAGTTGCGCATCGCAGATGAGACACTTGCCTTCATGTTGCGGGAGATGCGCGATCCCATGGGCGGCTTCTTCAGCTCATATGACGCTGATTCAGAGGGAGAAGAAGGCAAGTATTACATGTGGTCGGCGGATGAAATCCGAGCGGCAATCGATGAGCCGGAGGTCGTGATTGCCGCCTTCGGTGTGACTGAGGAGGGAAACTTCGAAGGGCACAACATTCTATTTCGCGCGGCCGACAGCGACTCACTTGCCGGTCAATTTTCCCTTGAATCCGCGGAAATCGATGCGCGCCTGGAGGCCGGACGCAAGGCACTACTCAAAGCGCGCTCGCAGCGCGTCCCACCCGGTCTGGACAACAAGGTACTTACGGCGTGGAACGGTCTGGCGCTGATTGCCCTGGCGGAGGCCGCTCGCGCATCCCGCAATGGAGAGTATCTCGCCGCGGCTCAGCAATTGGCTGGATTTCTGCTGGACAACCTGGTAGTGGACGGCCGGCTCTTGCGTTCCTGGCGGGAGGGCGAGGCTCGCTACACCGCCTATCTGGAGGACCATGCGGCGCTTGGGCTGGGCCTGCTGGCTCTGTATCAGGCCGATTTCGATCCTCGTTGGTACCGTGAGGCCGTGAGTCATGCGGATGAGATCCTGGAGGCGTTTGCCGATCCGCAAGGTGGCTTCTTCGACACGCGTCACGACCATGAGCAGTTGATCGGCCGTCCTAAGTCGATTCAGGACAGCCCCACGCCGAGCGGAAACACGCTGGCGGTAACGCTGTTGCTCACCCTGGGCGCTTACGAGGGCGAGACGCGCTACATCGAGCCCGCCGAGTCGGCCCTGCGCGCCATGGCCTTAACCGCCCCACAGCATCCCACTGCCTTCGCGGGATGGCTCAATGCAATGGATTTCGCACTCGGCCCACAGCTTCAGCTCGCCATTGCAGGCTCCCCGGCCGATGCCGGCTTCAAGGAGCTGACATTCCGCGCCGACGCGGATTACCTACCTAACCTCATCATCGCCGGCGG
>JBGMQN010000032.1:0-3487 GCA_048054495.1 Anaerolineales bacterium | reverse complement strand
TGACATTGAGGGAGAGAGGAGCGAAGCGACGAAGCAATGACATTGAGGGAGAGAGCGCAGCATGGAGGAGGCCAGGCGCAAACACGCGAAGCCGCTTCGCATTATGTCAGGTTCGAATCTATAATCCGCGCATGAGGGTGTATGACATTTCGGTCGGGGTCTCTCCAGAGATTCCGGTCTGGCCGGGCGATCCGCCCGTGAAATTGGAGCGGATCAAGTCCATAAAGGATGGGGAACAGGCCAATATTTCCCAGCTCCATGCCGGTGTCCACGTCGGCACGCATGTCGATGCCCCGCTTCATTTCGTGGAAGGCGGCCGCAGCGTGGATGCTATTCCGTTGAAGTCGCTCATGGGTAGGGCGTATGTGGTCGATCTGAGAAAGGCGGATGTGCTGGATGCTGAAACGCTGAATTCGGCCCGGATTCCGCCTCGCACCCGACGTCTTCTATTTAAGACCCGAAACTCAGAGCTCTGGGCAAAGGGGGAGCGCAGATTTCAGCGGGACTTTGTCGCAGTGAATGCCAGCGGTGCGGAGTGGCTGGTCAAGAAGGGCGTCCGGCTCGTCGGTGTGGATTACCTTTCCGTGGCACCTTTCAAAGACGGAGTTGCAACGCACCGTATCCTCTTAGAAGCTGGAGTGGTGGTCGTGGAGGGTCTGAACCTTGCCCGAGTATTGAAGGGCAGATATACGCTCTATTGCCTACCGGTAAAATTGATGGGGAGCGATGGCGCGCCCGTGCGCGCGGTCCTGGTAGGAGTCTAGGCAGCCAGGCGGAACATGGATATTTCTACCGTAGTGGGTCTGCTCGCAGCGCTGCTCATCGGGATCGTGATTCTGCTGGTCATATGGGCTATAGTGGTTCGTCGGAGAAGCGCAAAAATCAAGGCAGGTGAGGTTCTGCCGGAGTCGCTGGGTGCGGTGTCAGAGGCTAAGCTTGAGGCGGACGAGTTGCCGGCCGCCCTCGTGAGTGAACAAATCGAAGAGATGGTGAAGCAGCGCCTGGCGTCCTATCCAGATCTTTCGGACGTGAAGCTCGATTTTGCGACCGGGGCCGAGAAATCCCTGGTGATCTGGGTCAATGACGAAAGTTATACCGACATCGATCGGATTCCCGATGACCGTATACGCGCGGCAATTTCTGAGGCCGTGGAAACCTTCAACCGGTAGCCCCCGTGCTTTCCCTGCGCGGCGTTTTTCCACCGATCCCAACTCCCTTTAGGCAGGACGAGTCCCTCGATCTCGATAATCTGAAGGCAAATTTGGCGCGCTGGAACGACGAACCGCTTGCAGGGTACGTCGTCGCTGGATCGAATGGAGAGGCAGTAGCGCTGAATTTCGAGGAGCGCTTCCAGCTGGTGGCCACAGCACGCGCGGCGATCCCTGAGGACCGACTCCTGATCGCGGGCGCCGGCGCCGAATCCACACGGCAGACGATCGCGCTGGCCGAGGGCATGCGGCGCGAAGGGGCGGATGCGGTGATCGTCGTGACGCCGAGCTACTATGGACCACGGCTCGATGACACCGCGCTGCTCGATCACTACCTCAAGGTCGCCGATGCCTCACAGCTACCCGTGGTCCTGTACAACGTGCCGGTGTACACGGGCCTGGACCTGCCCGCGTCGGTCGTGAGTGAATTGGCAATCCACGAGAACATCATTGGGATCAAAGAAAGCGGCGGGAGCATTGCCAAGATCGATTCAATGGTGAACGGGACGCCGGCTGATTTTCAGGTGGTCTCAGGCTCGGCGAGTTATTTCCTGGCGGCACTCGTGGTGGGGGCGGTCGGAGCGGTGCCGGCATTGGGTTGTCTGGCCGCCGAGCGAATCAGCGCGCTCCTGTCAGCCTACGACTCCGGGAACCTGGAATCGGCGCGCGAAATTCAGGCGAGCTTGCTTGGCCCGAACGAGGCCGTCACCGCCAGGTTCGGCGTTGCGGGGCTGAAGGCGGCCCTCGACCTTGTCGGATTCTACGGGGGTCCGGTGCGGGCTCCGCTGCAGGCCATCACCCGGGAGGAGCATGCTATCCTTGAGAACATCCTGGCTGAGGCCGGATTGATATGAGCGCGGCACAGGGGTCGAAGCGGCGATTGCCAGGCTAGAAGATCGCGGGGCGACCGTCGCGCACAGTGCGCTCTATCCAGACAATACAGACGATCGGTTCTGAACCTCGCAATTGCGTCCCGAAAAACGATCCCAATTCAGGAGGGTACAAGTGAAACAAACGCTAATCGGATTCATCACGGGAAGATCCGGCCGACTGGCCGGCATGGGCATGGCAGTGCTCTTTGCTGCCGCTTTCATAGCAGGTCCCGCGGCCGGACAGGGCCTGCAGGTCGCCAGTTCGGTTCAGGCAGGTGAGGTAGTCGACAATGATCTGCTGTTGACGGGATTTGAGGGCGTCATCGACGGAACGGTGATCGGGAACGTCTTCGCAACGGGTAAGGAAGTGACCGTCAATGGGGAGGTCCAGGGAAGCCTGTTCGTGATCGGCGACAAAGTCACGGTAAACGGCGATGTCGGTGGTGGCACGTACGTTGTCGGAGTATCGCTCGAGCAGGGATCGTCATCCGTCATCAACCTAAACCTTTATTTTCTCGGCATCAACCTGCGAACGGATAGCGGTGCGGTCATTGGCCGCGACCTGGTCATGGTTGCATTATCGGCAAACCTGGCCGGCGAAGTCGAACGCGATACGCGAGCCGTCGTGGGTCTACTTGAGTTCCTCAGGCTAATTGGCGAAGGCCTGAGTCAGGGCGTTCGTGGCCAACCGATCGTGCATCTCGCCCCGGCTGTGGCCGCGACCGGGAAAACATCCCTAGCTCTCGCACGCCCGAACCTGTTTCCCGACAGCCTTCTCACGCGTGGATCGGCGCCGCAGGCGATTTCCTCGGACGAGGTGGTCGAGATCGTGCTCGATTACACACGAGGGTTGGTCGCGTTCCTGATCGTAGGAGGCCTGGCGCTATGGCTGCTGCCCAATATGTTCAATGGTGCGACAGCCCAACTGGGTCGGCGCCCCTGGGCCTCGGCCGGATATGGAGCGCTAGTCTTTGTCAATGGATTTCTACTGACGCTGCTCCTGGCAGCCGTCTTTTTGGGAGTCGGCGTGGCCCTTCGGGCACTTACATTGACCGCGCTCGCCTGGGCCTTCTGGGGCGTGGCATTCTCAGGCCTGGGGCTGGCCTTCTCGCTCTTCATGGTCTCGTTTGTCTGGCTGAGCAAGGCCATCGTGGCCACTCTGATAGGGGTCATCATCCTGCAGCGAGTCTATCCACGGGCTCTTGAGTACCGATCTTCGGCGCTGGTGTTGGGGCTCTTGATTTACCTGCTCTTGTTCCTGATCCCGGTTATCGGCTGGGTAGTGGCCTTGATTGTTACGGTGCTGGGGCTTGGGGCGCTGTTCCTGTCGATTCGTGAGCTCAAGTGGAGCCGGAAGCGCGCAGCTAAGAAGAAGTAGCTGCGACTGACCGCAAGCTCAAGTGGAGC